>NZ_RCNZ01000038.1:0-21536 GCF_004307525.1 Pseudomonas sp. Sample_21
GAGCGAGTGATCGGCATTCTAACGACAGGCCCGAAGCCGATATTTCTTCAATGCGACAACTAATTACAGATGCACCGAGAAAGCGGTTTGAGCTCATTGACAGCCCTGCAAATTCATGCAAGAGCGAAAGACAGTGAACCGATACATATTGCAAGTTGCGGGCCCATTATTCGCAAACCCTTCTAATCCGGCAAGCGCAGCGTTATGTCTTATTTTTCAGCGGGGCTTTGGCGGCTCTAAAACGGCGCACCGCGTTTCCCTTCGCCCCGGTTTGGCGCGGGCGGTTACACATTGGGTTGTGGCGGGTAACAGCGGGAAAGGTCTGACGGTGCAGATCGATAATTATTGGTTGAGTCGCTGATCGTTCCCACGCTCCGCGTGGGAACGCCTCCCTCGACGCTCTGCGTCGGCTTCTGGGACGCAGAGCGTCCCTTGCTGCATTCCCACGCAGAGCGTGGGAACGATCAAAAATGCGCCCGTTTCCTTGTGGGAGCGAGCCTGCTCGCGAAGAAGCCCTCCCAGCCACCACAAACCTCACAGCCATAAAAAAGCCCCGCCCGGCATCACCGGACAGGGCTCCTATGTTTCTAACGTTTAAGCAACATTCATGGTCTTGTGCGTATCAATCAAATGCTGCACCACACCCGGATCCGCCAGGGTCGAGATATCGCCTAAGCCATCGTATTCCGCCGTGGCGATCTTGCGCAGGATGCGGCGCATGATCTTGCCCGAACGGGTCTTCGGCAGCCCCGGCGCCCACTGGATCACGTCCGGCGAAGCAATCGGGCCGATCTCCTTGCGCACCCAGTTCTTCAGCTCCAGACGCAGTTGCTCGGTCGGCTCCTCGCCATTCTTCAAGGTCACGTAGACATAGATGCCCTGCCCCTTGATGTCATGCGGCACGCCCACCACCGCAGCTTCGGCCACCTTCGGATGCGCGACCATCGCGCTCTCGATCTCGGCGGTGCCCATGCGGTGCCCGGAGACGTTGAGCACGTCGTCCACGCGCCCGGTGATCCAGTAGTAACCGTCGGCATCGCGACGCGCGCCGTCACCGGTGAAGTACATGCCACGGAAGGTCTTGAAGTAGGTATCGACGAAACGATCGTGATCGCCGTACAACGTACGCGCCTGACCCGGCCACGAATCGAGAATCACCAGGTTGCCTTCAGCCTCGCCCTCGATGATGTTGCCGAGGTTGTCGACCAGCGCCGGCACCACACCGAAGAACGGACGCGCCGCCGAACCCGGCTTCAGCGCGTGAGCACCCGGCAGCGGGCTCATCATGTTGCCGCCAGTCTCGGTCTGCCACCAGGTATCGACGATCGGGCAACGCGACTTGCCGACATTCTTGTAGTACCAGTCCCAGGCTTCCGGGTTGATCGGCTCGCCCACCGAACCGAGCAGACGCAGGCTGCTGCCATCGGCGCCTTCCACGGCGGCCTGACCCGAGGCCATCATCGCGCGGATCGCGGTCGGCGCGGTGTAGAGGATGTTGACCTTGTGCTTGTCGATGATCTTCGCCACCCGGGTGATGTCCGGGTAGTTCGGCACACCTTCGAATAGCACGGTGGTCGCGCCGTTGGCCAGCGGGCCATAGACGATGTAACTGTGGCCGGTGACCCAGCCGACGTCGGCGGTGCACCAGTAGATTTCGCCCGGACGGTAGTCGAACACGCGTTCGTGGGTCATCGCCGCATACAGCAGATAACCGCCGGTGGTGTGCTGCACGCCCTTCGGCTTGCCAGTGGAGCCGGAGGTATAAAGGATGAACAACGCTTCTTCGGCGCCCATCTCTTTCGGCGCGCAAACAGTGCCCGCGACCTTCATCAGGTCTTCGTACCAGATGTCGCGATGCTGGTTCCACTTGATGTCGCCACCGGTGCGCTTGCACACGATGACCTTCTGGATGCTGCTGGTTTCCGGGTTGGTCAGGGCGTCGTCGACGTTGGCCTTGAGGGAAATCTTTTTGCCGGCACGGATGCCTTCGTCAGCGGTGATCACCACTTTCGAGCGGCAGTCGATGATGCGACCGGCCAGGGCTTCCGGCGAGAAACCGCCGAACACCACCGAGTGAATCGCGCCGATCCGGGTGCAGGCCAGCATGGCGACCACGGCTTCGGGGATCATCGGCATGTAAATGGTCACCACGTCGCCACGGTGCACGTCCTGACCACGCAGGGCGTTGGCCAGTTTGCACACTTGCTCGTGCAGTTCGCGGTAGGTGATGTTGCGGCTTTCGGAAGGATCGTCGCCTTCCCAGATGATCGCGACTTGATCGCCGCGCTCGGCCAGATGACGGTCGAGGCAGTTATAGGAAACGTTCAGGGTGCCGTCGGCAAACCACTTGATGTCGACATGGTGATCGTCGAACGACGTCTGCTTCACCGTGGTGAAAGGCTTGATCCAGTCCAGACGCTTGGCTTGCTCGCGCCAGAAGCCGTCAGGGTTGACGACCGACTGCTGGTACATGGCTTTGTAGGTCGCCTCGTCAGTCAGCGTGTTTGCCAGAACCTCGGGACGAACGGGATACAGAGAAGCCGCACTCATCTTTCCTACCTCGGTGTAATAGTTGTTTTTGTATGACCCCGTTGTAGCCGGGTGGGCCCCATAGAACCATTCGACGATGGTAGTAACAAGCCCCTACAAAATGTCCGCATTCCATGTGGGAGCTGGCTTGCCAGCGATGCAGTCAACGCGGTCCGTCAGGCAAACCCCATCCGGCCGGACACCAAGACCTCAATCGATTGTTACCAAATCTATCAAAAGTGTTTATCAAAACCGCCCCTGTTTACCTGCATCCCACCGCCCTAAAATTCACCTCGCCAACAAGGCAACCGCGATTAACAACGTTACAGCCCCCACGAAGGCCGTTAATCCAGCTCTCCAAGTAACGCATCAAATACTCAAGCTCCACACGCAACCCTAAAAAGGTTGCGTGACCCCACTCGACCTCAAAAAGGTGAATTAGAAATGAAAGCTTTATTGGTTCTGGCCCTCAGCAGTCTGTGCGCAACCGCCATGGCAGACGAGGTCCCGACTGATGTCGCACAGCAACAACCGGTCATCGAGGAATACACTTACTCCACACATCTGGACATCGCCAAAGTTGTATCGATGAGCGAAATTCCAAATGTCTGCGAAGTTGTACCGGCAAAAATGGAATACGACGACTCCAAAGGCCAACGCCACATCCTGCGCTACAGCATCATGGGCAACGGCTGCACGAACTGAATCAGACTGCACCGAATCGGATCGCTCAACGCTACATTGAGGGTCGATTCCAGCCCGGCTTCGGTCGGGCTCAGTTGTGTCTGGAGCCGTGAAAAACGCTTGCAAAACACTAGATATAGTGAAAAACCTACTTTTCTGGCTATTTTTTAAACAAAAAACCACCTGCCAAAAAATTAACGAAAAAAAATCTGCTCGGGTCGATTCCGCGCAAAGCCCTGTAATCCCTCGGTCGGACCGAAATCCACCCCCTCCTCGGCCTCGCCATGAGCCGATTCGCCGCACCACGCCGGTAAAAATTTCCCTATAATGCCGCCCTATACGGGTCAGCAATATTCCCTTAAAGGGAGCAAAAGCCATTCTGAAGCCCCGCAACAGTGCCCGACGCTGATTGCGCCCATCAGAGGCTCTCGGAACCCGTCAAAATTTCTGTTTATTTGCCTGCGTGCAGCGCTGCAAAAAACGACATCCAACGCGGCTTGTTTGGCCGTGTGAAAAACCAACCCTTCAGGTTTCACACGGGCACAAGCCCTCACGCAGGAGACGACACGTCATGCTGAGCTGGGACGAATTCGATAAAGAAGACAGTGAAGTCGCAACCGTGAAAGGCGCCAACGCCGGCCACGCAAGCGAAGCCAACATGGACCGCCTCGACAACGCCGGCGGCGCCGCAGCGCTGGAAGCCCGCGCCGTCACCGCCGACGACTCGGCCGCCGTGGCCCGCGCCAAGGCTGCACTGAACTCCCTCGACGTCGCCGAAGGCCTCGCCGAACTCGAAGGCGCCTCCGCCCGTGTCGCCGTTGACGAAAAGCGCATGATCAACTGCCGCGCCGACCTCAACCAACTCGTACCTTTCAAGTACGACTGGGCCTGGCAGAAGTATCTGGACGGTTGCGCAAACCACTGGATGCCGCAAGAAGTCAACATGACCGCCGACATCGCCCTCTGGAAAAACCCGGAAGGCCTGACCGACGACGAGCGCCGCATCGTCATGCGCAACCTCGGCTTCTTCTCCACCGCCGACTCCCTGGTTGCCAACAACCTGGTCCTGGCCGTGTACCGCCTGATCACCAACCCGGAATGCCGCCAGTACATCCTGCGCCAGGCGTTCGAAGAGGCGATCCACACCCACGCCTACCAGTACTGCATCGAATCGCTGGCCATGGATGAAGGCGAAATCTTCAACATGTACCACGAGATCCCATCGGTCGCGAAGAAAGCAGCGTGGGGCCTGAAGTACACCCGCTCGATCTCCGATCCGAAGTTCGAAACCGGCACCCCGGAAACCGACAAAGAGTTGCTGCGCAACCTGATCGCCTACTACTGCGTTCTGGAAGGCATCTTCTTCTACTGCGGCTTCACCCAAATCCTCTCCATGGGCCGCCGCAACAAAATGACCGGCGTCGCCGAGCAGTTCCAGTACATCCTGCGCGACGAATCCATGCACCTGAACTTCGGCATCGACGTGATCAACCAGATCAAAATCGAAAATCCGCATTTGTGGGATGCTGAGATGAAGGAAGAAGCGACCCAGATGATCCTGCAGGGCACGCAGCTGGAGATCGAATACGCACGGGATACCATGCCTCGCGGGGTGTTGGGTATGAATGCGGCGATGATGGAGGATTATCTGAAATTCATTGCTAACCGTCGGTTGTCGCAGATTGGTTTGAAAGAGGAATACCCAGGGACTACGAACCCGTTCCCTTGGATGAGCGAGATTATGGACTTGAAGAAAGAGAAGAATTTCTTTGAGACGCGCGTGATCGAATACCAAACTGGTGGTGCTCTGAGCTGGGACTAATAGTCTCGCTTGGCATGATTTGACGATTGCTGCCTGAGTCGACAAGTCGAGAAAGCAAAAAGCCCCGATCTGATCGGGGCTTTTTTATGGGCGATCGGTGAGCCTTTTTACGCCTACGTCACAGCGCTCAATCTCCTACAGCACTTACAGTCGCTTCCCATTGAAGCCTGCTGCGAGCGCTACTAAGCTCTGTGGCAGGTGCCTAAGAAACGCCCAACGTAGAAAGCTTCGTCAGTGACACAGACGCGTAATTCGTCGGTGACAACTGCTCTGCTCGTTGGGATTTTTTAAGTCCGCTCTACGTTGGGGTCAGGCCCGCCCAAAATCCATAACGTAGAGGTCATAGATATGTCGGATCCATGCTCGGTAACTGTTTTCTCTCGCCACAACCTTTCTCTACATGCCCTTCTACTCGAAAATCAGCCATGGTTCTCCGCCCGGGATGTTGGCCGTTTGATGGGCTTCCACCTGAATGATCGGGTGGCCGACAAGCTAGATAGCGATCAACGCCGCGTCATGCGGATCGAGTACTTTCGAGAACCAGAACAGCATCTGATGCTCAGTGAATCGGGGGTGTATGCGCTATTGATCTATCACTACGTACCGGGAAATCGGTTGCTGCGTGAGTGGTTGACCAATGAGGTAGTGCCGACATTGCGCGATGCGCAGGATTCGGGGGATTCACATCGGCCAATGTTGAGTTTGTTGGATTGCCGGAAATGTCTTTGAGTTTGCTGCATTGGCAAGATGAGGGCTGGATTCGGCTAAGGGATATGCCTTATCTGTTAAATGATCAAAATCCACGTCGAGCTTCGGTAGAGAACTCCTGGTGGCGAAGGGTCACGCAGGTGTTTCAGTCTTCGAAGCATTCGATGGGTTAGCGATGTGGTTGTCGGATCTCGAGAGATCCGTCGCTATTTTCTGTAGGAATTTTCCTAGACAGCCGTGATGGCCACTCAGTATCGTCCGAGGGTTTTCAACCCTCGGCGATTTTATGAGCAACAAGAAAAAAGACACTGACTGGACTGTTGCTGAGATTGAGGCAGCGGTTGACACCTATCTCAGAATGCTTGATTTAGAGCTCGCGGGTCACAAATTCAACAAGGCACATGAGAATCGCGAACTACGCGCATCAGCCTTGTCGACTCGTACAAAAGGCTCTGTCGAATTCCGAATGCAGAACATTTCCAAAGTCCTGATGACGATGGATCGGAAACCCATTAAGGGTTACAAACCGGCGGAAAACGTTGGTTCGAACGTTGAGCAGTTAATTCGAATAGCTCTCACAAATCGCGGCTTCCAGCCGGGCGACCCTGCTATTCCGACAGCCGACGAAGAAACACTAGAGCGTCGCGCTGCTGCAATTCAGAAGAAACATATAAAGGAGCCACCGAAAGGCATAAAGAAACCAAAGAAAGCGTCAAGTACTCGCACGGTTTACGTTCGCGATCCCGAGGTTAGAGCTTGGGTTCGAAATGAAGCCGAGGGGCATTGCGAAGGCTGTGGCGACCCGGCTCCGTTTCAGATGCATGATCTGCCGTTTCTTGAAGTCCACCATGTCAAACCACTTGCAGATAAGGGTTCGGATCAAGTTTCGAACGCTGTAGCACTTTGTCCGAATTGCCATCGTCGTTGTCACCATTCAAATGATCGCGTGGCGTTTACAGCTTCGCTTTATACAAGGGTGAAAAGGCTGATTCCGGAGGGATAAAGCTCTGTCACTAGGGAGAGTTTTTGCTACTGACTGGGTGTCTGGATTCGGTGATGAGTTGATACCACCAATTCACCAACAGGCTGCCTCCCACAAATCCCGCATCATCCTGAAAACAATCAGTGCAACTCGCGCCGCCTCCCGCTATTAATACCCCTCCCCCACTCAAGGATCCGAGCCCCGCCATGAAATTCGATCTCGCCTACTGCCTCAGCCTCGACGACAAGTTGTCGATCTATGACGTTCGCGATCTCAATTTCGATGAGACGGTGGCGTTTGACTCGGCGAAGGAACACTTCCAGTGCCCCAACGATGCCTGTCGTGCGGCGTTCGAGGCTTCCAACGAGTTGGGCACGTTCAACGCCAAGAACGTGAATTACGTGCGCACGCCGCACTTCAAGAATCTGCCCACGACGCAGCATGTGGCGGGTTGTCCGTATGTGAGTTTGAAGGCGTCGGCGTCTGGTGTTGAGACGGCGGATAGTGAATTGGATGACAGTCGTGAGGAACATTTCCCTTCAGAGCTGTTGCTGACCCGGCGTGAGTATGTACGCAAGCCTGTCACGCCAGCGGGGGCGGCGGATGTGTTGCGCGATGATCCGGTTCGGATGGTGGCAGACAGTGGTAAGGAGTCAGCGAGTCGTGAGTCGGCGCCGGACAAGACCAGTGTGTTTGCGCATCCGGTGGAGTGTTTTGTTTCCAACTTCGCCGACAAGGAGTTGCTCAAGCGCATGCCGTTGAAGATTGGCGAGCATACGGCGCCGTACAGTTCGTTCTTCAAGAAGATCGAGTATCTGACGGACAACAAGGGGCTGATTTACTGGGGGCGGATCAAGAAGATCGAGGACTTCCACAGCGCCAGTTTTCGTATCGATTTCGAGGACAAGGTCTGGTTCAAGAAGCCCGAAGACAGCAAGAAGAAGCCGTATCCGGTCAGCGTTTATCTGAACAAGAAGCTGATCGACAACTACCGCAAGCGCAAGGCGTTTCTGGAAGAGATCAAGCACGCGGTGGATAGCGACAAGGCGTTGTTCTGTTTCTTCTATGGGGTGACGCCGGAGTTGAAGCAGGTGCCCGGCAAGAAGAACCCCGAAAAGCCTTTCGAGGTCTTCAATGCCAATATCGAGAACCTGGATCACTTCATTATTCGTGAAGCGCCGGGGTTGGAGTGATGGCTAGCCTTGGGGCAGTTGCAGTTTTACGGCGCCAGGGTGTTGTTTGACTAGGGAGTACGGCAGGATCGACCAGTCAGGTCTATCACAAGAGCGTTGCACGCGAGCGAAGTACGCGCCGAGGTACAAGCCCTTCTCGGTGAAGTACCAAGGTGAAGTCCCCCAGATGCTTTCGTCCTGGAAGTTGCAGTCGTCATCTCCCGTCGGTGTCTTCATTTCTGTGGGGTACAGGGCCGTGAATTGTTTGATCACCCACGGCACCAACTCTTTGCTGACGTACTGATAGCGCGCGTTACTTTCGTCCTTGCTCAGAGGTTCGTCGCCCAAGCTGTCGCGTTCGGCATGTAAAAGTGGTTTGCCCTCACCGACCCACAGCACATCTTCGAGGGACAGCGGGTGGCCGGTTTTGACGTCAATGTTGAGCGGTGAATCGCCGAAGTCTGGATGCGCGCCGCCGCAGTAATAGCTGGTCGAGATGTTCAGGCTGACCACGGCTGGCGAGATCATTTTCGGTTGCACCTGTTGCATAAATTCGACGTTTTCGCCGCCCTGCAGCTGGCAGCCGTGGTAACTGATGACTTCATTCCAGAGGCGTCCAAGCAACTGCTGGTTGACCCGTTGCTGATCATCTTTCGACAATCCGGACTCCACGCTGAACAGGGAAATCTTTGTCTCAGGCTCTGTCCACCATTGCAGGTCGTAGCCCATGAAGTTTTCTTTCTTCGCCGGTTTCAGTTTGAGTCCCTGCAGGCGCAAATACTCGTAAGGCTCGCTGTAGGGCAAAGCGGCAATGAACGGCAAAGTTGATGAGGTGGGGGCGGTAAGTCTGGCCTCGATGAGTTTCACTGGCAGCTTCTTGCCCTGCGGACTTTTCCATTCGCCCTGCCAGCCGCTGCCGGTTTCTTCAAGTTCCAACGTTGACAGCGGCTTGTCGTCACCATAGCGATTATTGCCCTCGGTCAAGGTCAGCGTGCTGTTCTGCAACGCGCCACTGAGCGGCAAATCACGATGGTATTTTTCGTAGAAGTACCGACCGGTTACTTCGTCCTGCTGCGTGATATTGAGCTCTACAACGATCGGCATTTTGCCCAACGTGCCGGTGAACACGCGTCGGCCATCATCGGCGTAGACACTTGGAATCAGCGAGAACAGAACAGCAGCGCATGGCGCCAGGCGCATCAGTCCCTTGAGCATTGATCGTTCCTTGAAAGAGTCGGATGTCGCGCCGGCATTTGAGGGCCGGCGCGGATAAATTCGCGGCGATTATGGCGGGGTTGTGGTCGGGAATCGAGGGGCTGCGCATGAAAGTAAACGCGACATCAAGGCAGTTGCAGTGCAACCCCGCCCGGATGTTGTTTGACGATTGTGTACGGCAGAACGCTCCAGTCGACGAATCCGCAGACCGCCGCGACGTGGGGAAATGATGGCTCGAGCTTGATGCCCAGTTCCGTGAAGTGCCAACCGGGAAATTGCCAGGGATAACTCTCGTCGTAGTTGCAGTCGTTTTCGCCTTCGGGGGTAACGGTCATTTCACTGGAGTAGAGTTTCAGCAGCTGCGCGACCAGCCAGGGTGCCAGTTCCTCACTGCGGTAGTTAGACCAGGAATCAGACGAGCCGGACGCCTCCCCGCCGAAGTCGCCCTCTCGTTGGAAATGCAATGGCTTGCCCTGCCCCACCCACAAAACATCATCAAGGGTCAGGAGTCTGCCTGTTTTAGTGTCGAAGTTGAGCGCATCCTGGCTTTGATCCGGATAGGCACCGCCGCAGAAATAATCTGATGAAATCAGAACACTCATCACTGTTGACGACATCCACAGTGGTTGGCTCGACTGCGCGTAACTGCCTGAACATCCATAAGACGACAATACCTCGCTCCACAAACGCGCCATCAATTGTTGGTTGATGCGTCGACGCTCTTCAAGGGAATAACCCGAGACCACTTCAAACAGAGAAGTGCCTGTCTTCGGCTCGCTCCACCACTGCAGCGTGTGGCCCATGAAGGTGTCGATGTTGCCTTTTTTGAGTGTGACGCCCTGCAGCCGCAGGTATTCATAAGGGTACTTGTCGTGAAGTGTGGTGAAAAAGGGCAAGGCATCATCCGCTACATCGGGGATGACGGCTGGCTGTAACTTGATCTTCAGGCTTTTCCCAGCGGTGCTCGTCCACTCGCCATACCAACCATCAGTTGTCGGCCGCAGACGCAAGGTCGGGCGTGAGTCGTCTATCCGCGAGCCTTCTTCCAGCACAAGCGTTTCCCCGTCCAGAGCACCGTCGAGTGGTAGATCCTTGCGGTACTTCTTGTAAAAGTAACGTCCCTCTCCGGTACGAGGATTTATTTCGAGGACGATAGACGATTTACCCAACGTGCCGGTGAACAACTGCGCGCCGGTCTCGGCCCAAGTTGCCGTCGAGACAAAAGAACCCGTTAGAAGAAAAACAGCAAAAAGACGTAACAGTCCTCGGTACATCACTTCATCCTTGAATAAGCGAGCAACTGCCCGCGAAAGTAGCTGCGGATTATGGCGAGCTTGCGCGCTGGAATCGAGCGCCGTCGCGCTCAGCTCAAGCACATGCTGATCATCACCACCATAAGTAAACCGATGTACACGCGCGCATGCACCCGATCCGGTATTCGCCCTATCCACGGCGCAGCCAATCTGATCCCCAGCAACGAACCAACCGTCAGCAGCGCAAACGCCAGCACATCGACATACCCGATATACCAGGCACCCAAATCAGACTCAGTGAAACCGGCCAGCGCCATGTACGTCAACGTCCCGGCCAACGCTACCGGCACGCTGAGCGGATTGGCCATGGAGGTCGCTTGCGACATGCTCAGCCCGCAGCGGCGCAGCAGCGGAACGGTCATAACGCTTCCTCCTACGCCGAGAAACGTCGCGATGGCGCCGATGCCTACGCCGCCGGCGGATGTTTCCGTCGTGGTCAGTCGCCGTGGGATTATCGTTTGGGACTGTGTGAGAAATCCTCGGCGCAGCAGGCAATCGACGATGGTCACGCCCAGGTAGGCGATGAAGGCGTAGCGGGGGAAGCGGTGACGCGGATTGCCTTGGACTTCGGCTACGAGAGCCCGGCGGCGTTTTCGACGATGTTTCGGCGCGTGCTGGGACAGGCACCGTCCGTCTGGTTGGAGCCGACGAACTAGGCAAATTCGAAAAATGCGTTTGATCCCGGCCGAAAACAACTGTACAAAAACACAGTACATTTTCAATCAGCACTTTTGAGCCCGGAGCACACCATGGCCTCTCTTGCGATGAACCACGTCCTCGAACGCATTGCCCTTTTCCAGTTCACCCCGACCCACTGCGTCCAGGCCCGCGCCATGCTGGGCTGGAGCGTTGAACAACTGTCGCGCGAGGCCGAAGTGGCGGTGGCAGATATCCAGCGGTTCGAAGCGCAGCAGGACGTGGCGGACGCCGCAAGGCTGGCACTGGCTTATCGGTTTGAAGCGCAGGGGTTGGTGTTCTTCCCGGGGTTTGCACCGGGGCGCAGTGTCAGGGCGCAGGGTATGTCGGGGGAATCGGTGGGGCGTGGGGATTTTGCGATGGCTGACTGAAATGGCAATTTGATAATTATTCCAAAATAGGTATATTTCGCATGAGTGCAAGGAAGCCGCTTATGTGGGTCTGCAGTAGTAAAAAAGATCTCAAGCAGATGCCCACAGAGGTACAAGACGTTTTTGGTCACGCACTGGATCTGGGTCAATGTGGCCTGAAGTATTCAGATGCAAAACCATTGAAAGGGTTCGGAGGCGCAGGTGTCCTGGAGTTGATAGAAGACTTCGACACCGACACCTACCGCGCCATTTATACGGTTCGTTTTGGCAGTGCAATTTACGTTTTGCACTGCTTTCAGAAAAAGTCGAAAAGCGGGATTAAAACCGCCCAGTCGGACATTGATCTGATCAGAAACAGACTTCGAGCCGCCCAGGAACATGCGAAAGGAGCAGAAAACCATGGAGATTGAAGTAGGTAGCGGAAACGTCTATCACGATCTGGACTTACCCAATGCAAGTGAAATGCAGGTGAAGTCGCAGCTCGCAGCGAAAATTGGCGCAATCATTAAGGCGCGTCATCTCACTCAGATTCAGGCGTCAGAAATCTTGGGACTATCACAACCCAAGCTTTCCGAAATGCTGCGTGGCAAATTTCGCGGAATCAGTGAGGCCAAAATGATGGAATGCCTTTCACGTCTCGGGCGAGATGTGCAAATTGTAGTCAAATCGGCCCCCCGATCACGGAAAGAGGGCCGTATTGAGGTGGTATTCGCTTGAGGCGAACGCGTCAGGCATTCTGAGCAAGCGCCTCCCCCTCCTCTTCAACCGCCATCCACCACGCACTCCCCCGTTGCGGATGCGCAAGGTTGAACGCCTCCCCCATCCGCGGTGTGGTAATCGCAATACTGCGTTCCCATGCAAGCGCAAGGATGCGGTCAAAAGGTTCGTGCCAGGCGTGCATGGCCAGGTCGAAGGTGCCGTTGTGGATCGGGAAGAGCCAGCGGCCCTTGAGGTCGATGTGGGCTTGCAGGGTTTCTTCCGGTTGCATGTGCACGTGGGGCCATTCGACGTTGTAGGCGCCGGTTTCCATCAGGGTCAGGTCGAACGGGCCGTATTGTTCGCCGATGCGTTTGAAGCCGTCGAAGTAACCGCTGTCGCCGCTGAAGAAGATTCGTGTGTCGGCGTCGATCATCACCCATGACGCCCACAGCGTGCTGTTGCCGTCGAACAGGCCACGGCCGGAGAAGTGCTGCGATGGGGTGGCGACGAAGCGGATGCCAGCGATTTCGGTGCCCTGCCACCAGTCGTACTGGCGCACCTTGCTGGCGTCGATGCCCCATTTGATCAGGGTGTCGCCCACGCCCAGCGGAGTCAGGAAGTAAGTGGTTTTGGCGGCGAGTTTGAGCACCGCTTCGTAGTCGAGATGGTCGTAATGATTGTGCGAGAGGATCACTGCTTCGATCGGCGGCAGTTCGTCGATGCTGATCGGTGGTTGGTGGAAGCGTTTCGGACCCGCCCATTGCACCGGCGAGGCGCGCTCGGCGAAGACGGGGTCGGTGATCCAGAATTTGTCGCGCATCTTCAGCAGCAGCGTCGAGTGCCCCAAGCGGTAAACGCTGTGATTGGGCGCTGCGAGCAGATCTTCACGGGTCAGCGGCTGCACAGGAATGGCGGCGCTCGGACGGGTGTCGCGCGGTTTGTGGAAAATCATGTTCCACATGATCCGCAGCATTTTGCGCAGGCCTTCGCGCTGTACCGGCGCATGATTGCGAAACAGCCCTTGATCCTGGCGCGAGGCTTCAGGCGTGGGTGTGTTGTCCGGGAGAGAGACTGGATTGGCCATGACTGAACGACTCCGAAAAACCGTGTGCTGCACGGTATTCCACGGGAAATGAAAATGGCCAAGCTGCACGCAAAGGCCAAACGCTCTGGTTTGTAAGGTGCGAGGATTAACGCAACATTACACTGAGCGGTGTAGTTTCTAGGTTGCATCAAAGCCGGCGCCAAGTAAACTGCCGAGTGTAATTTCCCCCCTTCTCTGCCGAAGTCCGCTCATGACCGCTCCACAACGCCTCACCGACCGCAAACGCGAAGCCATCATCCAGGCGGCGATCGCCGAATTCCGTGCCCACGGGTTCGAAATCACCAGCATGGACAAGATCGCCGCCACGGCGGGGGTGTCGAAGCGGACGGTGTACAACCACTTCCCGAGCAAGGAAGAACTGTTCGCCGAGATCCTTAATCAGTTGTGGGCGCGGATCATTGCCGAGCCATCGGTGAGCTACGACCGCGAGCAACCGCTGCATGAGCAGTTGCGCCTGATGCTGCGAGAAAAAGTGCAGATGATGGCTGACGAGAATTTTCTCACCCTCGCCCGGGTGGCCATTGCCGCAACCATTCATTCCCCCGAACGTGCGCAGAACATGATCGAGCGCATGGGCGAGCGCGAGGAAGGCCTGACCGTCTGGATACGCGCAGCACAAGCCGACGGACGGCTCAAGCCGGTGGATCCAGAATTTGCCGCGCATCAAGTACAAGGTTTGCTCAAGGCATTCGCGTTCTGGCCGCAGATCTCGCTGGGTCGCGCGGCCCTTGATCCAGACGCGCAGAATGCAGTTGCCGAGTCGGCGCTGGAGATGTTCCTGGCACTGTATCAGCGGTGAATCACTGGTGCGGCGAGCCGCGTACAACTAATTTCGCAAAAAGTTATACAAAGTTGTGAAAAATTCCTTTCTTGTACAACTTTATTAAGTTTTGTATAAGTAGCCATCTGCCAGTAACGGAACGCTGGCATTGAGCAGTCACCACCGAATGCCGTCCGTGCATTTCGGTCTGCCGGCGCAGGAATAGGGACTGAATCCTTTTGATTTTCCCCACTTCCCGAGTATCGCAAGCATGTTTTTCAATCGCCAGAAAGCCGCCCTCGCTGAATTGCAACACACCGTTTTTGACCAAGCTGCGATGCTCGAAGCGATCAACCGTTCGATGGCGGTGATCGAGTTCGATCTTGATGGCGTGGTGTTGCGTGCCAATGACAATTTCCTCAAGACCATGGGTTACACGGCTGCCCAGGCGATCGGCCAGCCGCACCGGCATTTCTGCACGCCGGAATTCGGGCGCAGTGTCCAATACACCGAGCTGTGGTCACGCCTGAAAAACGGTCAGTTCCAGTCCGGCACCTTTGAACGGGTCAACAGCAAAGGCCAGCCGATCTGGCTCGAGGCCAGTTACAACCCGATCAAGGATGCGTCGGGACGGGTGATCAAAGTGGTCAAGTACGCGATGGATGTCACCGCCAAGGTGCAGCAGGAGAACGAGGCCAACGCCAAGCTGCAGGCGATCGATCGCGCGATGGCGGTGATCGAGTTCGATCTCGACGGCAACATTCTTACCGCCAACCAGAATTTTCTCTCGCGCATGGGTTACAGCCTCGCAGAGCTCAAGGGCCAGCATCACCGCCTGTTCTGCACCCCGGCGCTGGTCAACAGCGGCGCCTATCAGGATTTCTGGCGGCGCCTGAATCAGGGCGAGTTCTTCCACGGGCAGTTCGAGCGCGTGGATAAACGCGGTCAGATCGTCTGGCTGGAGGCCAACTACAACCCGGTCTACGACGCTTCGGGGCGTTTGTACAAAGTCGTGAAGTTCGCGTCTGACGTTACCGCCCGTGTCGAGCAACACGAGCAGGACGCACGCAGTGCCAGCACCGCTTATCACATCTCGGTAGCGACGCGAAAAGTCGCCGAGCAAGGTACGCAGGTGATTCAACAGGCTGCCAGCGAAATGCGCGAAATCGCCGAGGACATCAGCCAGTCCTCAACGCTGATCGCACAACTGGGCGACCGCTCCGAGCAGATCACCGCCATCGTCAACACCATCCGCGCAATCGCCGATCAGACCAACCTGCTCGCCCTCAACGCCGCCATCGAAGCCGCGCGCGCCGGTGAACAGGGCCGCGGCTTTGCCGTGGTGGCCGATGAAGTACGGCAGCTGGCGGCGCGCACCAGCGGTTCCACCGCCGAGATCTCCACCATGATCAGTCTGATCCAGAGCGAAACACGGCAGGCGATCAAAAGCATGCAAGGCACCCGCGACCGCGCCGCAGAAGGCGTGGAACTGGCCAATCAGGCCGGCACGGTGATTCTGCAGATTCGCGATGGCGCCAGTGAGGCGGTGGATGCGGTGAGCATGTTTGCCAATGAGCGGGTGTCGAATTGAGGTTTGTGCAGGGTCGATAGAACGAGTCGCAACCTTCGTGGGCAGTCCGCGAAGGTCGGCCGCCGCAACGCAGAGCTATAGTGACGACACGTCCCAAGCCCCGCCGAGTGCCCCATGAATAACGAAAAACCCGGAATGTCCAACGCCCCCATCGATCACCTGCGCTTCCACCGCCCCCACGCCCATCTGAATACGACCTTCGGCAACGATGCCTTCGCCCTGCGCGCCGAAGCCTTTGCGCGGTTCTTCGGCACGCCGCTGTTCCTGGGAGCGCAAACCTTGATCGTGGCGGTATGGATCGGCCTCAACGTATGGGGCGTGACTCAATTCGACGTCTACCCGTTCATCCTGCTGAACCTGGCCTTCAGCCTGCAGGCGGCCTACGCCGCGCCATTGATCCTGCTCGCGCAAACCCGTCAGGCCGCGCGAGATAAAGCGCAGGCCGACGCCGATGCGCAGCACCGCGAAGCGCTGGCATTGGCCAATACCGAACGTCAGGCTGACGCGGCGAAGAATTCCGCACAATTGCTGGCGTTGCTGGAACAAAACACCCGCCTTACCGAAATGACAAAAACCCTCACCGAGCGCATCGAAGGACTGACCAGCGAGTTGCACGCTCACGTGTGCCAGAGCTAAGGCCGCCTTCGCGAGCAAGCTCGCTCCCACATTGGATCAGAGGCATTCACGAAATCCCTGTGGGAGCGAGCCTGCTCGCGAAGAGGCCCGCAACCACACTGCAATACCTCAACCGCGCACCAGACTCCGCACCGCAACAATCTCCGGCACTTCAACCTTGCTCATGTAAACCCGCAACGGCTCGGTGATGTTGATCCGGTCGTCGATGTGTTGATCGAGCAGCAGCTGAATCAATTCGCGCTTGAGGGTCATGGTGGTGTCCGACGCCTTCGCCCAGACGAATTCACTGGCCGGGATGATGCCGTCGTCGGCCACGTCCATGCCGAATGAATCTTCGCTGAAGCGCACGATGTACTGGCCGGTTTTGCGGTTGAGGCCGACGAAGCCTTTGAGATCGTCGGCGGCCTGGCAGATGAGTTGGGAGGTGATGCGCATGGTAAACCTCACGAAAGATGATCGATGGTTTACACGCAGGGCAATGTAGCGGCGCGCCCTCTGCCGGGGCGTCAGCCGAGGGCAAGCGTACTGCAAACAGCGCCACAAAAGTGCAGGAAATTTCCGTTTTGCTCGGTTTATGTGGGTCTGGCGATAGCCCTGCGGCGCGTCAATTGTTAAAAGGTACGTCTCGAAAAAAACCTGCGAAAGGAACTCGACCATGCCTGCCACTTTTACCCGAAGCGCTCTGGTGCTGAGTCTGTTGTTCGGCCTCGGTCAGGCGCATGCCGCCAGCCACCCGGAGCCCAAGGCAATCGCTGCCGCCCATGGCATTCCGCATCCGGCGGTGATCGCCCACCGTGGCGCGTCGTTCGATGCCCCGGAGTCCACCGCTGCGGCCTACAAACTGGCCCGTGACCTCGGCGCCGATTACCTGGAAATGGATTTGCAGCGCAGCAAGGACGGCGTGCTCTTCGCCCTGCACGACGACAACCTGCAACGCACCACCGACGTCGCCAGCAAATTCCCCGAGCGCAAGGACAGCCCGGCCACCGCGTTCACCATGGCCGAACTGAAAACCCTCGATGCCGGCAGCTGGTTCAACAGCAAATATCCTGACCGCGCACGCCCCTCGTACGCCGGGCTGAAGATTCTTACCCTCGATGAAATCATCGACATCGCCCGCGCCAACCCGCAGCACAAGCCGGGCCTGTACATCGAAACCAAAGAGCCGCAGCTGTTTCCCGGCATCGAACATGACCTCAAGGAAAAACTGCAGGATCGCGGCTGGCTCAGTCCGGCCGGTTCGAAACTGGCGAAAAGTGCGCTCGGCGTCGGTCAGGGCAAAGGCAAGGTGATCCTGCAGACCTTCGATAAGAACAGCCTGCAATTGCTGGAAAAGGAAATGCCGCAAGTGCCGAAGATCCTGCTGTTGTGGGTCGGCGAAGGCAGCATCGAGCCTAAATCCGCCGTGACGTTTGCCGCGTCCGGCGAGAAAGACAAAAACGTTTTCTACGGCAAGCAGGAACCCAAGTCAGAGGCGGAATTCAAGCAATGGGTCGACTACGCCAAGGCCCAGGGCGCGATCGGCACTGGCCCTTCGGCGAAGCTGACCCAGGGTGGTGATCAGAGTTACTCCGACCTGGTGCAACCGTGGATGAACCAGTACACCCACGATCAGGGCATGCTGGTGCATGTTTATACGGTCGACGAGGCGGTGGACTACGAGAAAGTCATGGCAGCGGGTGTCGACGGCATCTTTACCAACCGCGCCAGTGAACTGTTGAAGTTTTACAAGCGTCCGGCTGTTGGCAGTGTTGATGAGGTTCTGAAGAAGAACGGTTTCTAAGTTGTTATCGAGTCGCCTGCTTCGCGAGCAGGCTCGCTCCGACAAAGAGCAGTTTTATCGCGAAGCAGAGATTTAAGGGTGAGTTAAGTTGCGCTGGTTAATCTGAACCCACTTACACAGATCAACCACTTCAACGCACTGCCAAGGAATGAACCGATGAAAACTTTGACTGCCCTGTTTACCGCCGCTGCCCTGACCCTCACCGCTGGCCTGGCTCAGGCTGATGTTCGCATCGACCAGATCCCGCAACTGGTCAAGGACGGCAAGATCAAGTCGCTGGAATCGATGAACGCCGAAGCACTGAAACTGCACCCGGGCGCAACGATTACCGACACCGACCTGGATAACCACTTCAATGGTTACGAGTATGAAGTTGAACTTAAAACTGCTGACGGCAAAGAGTTCGACGTGGACTTTGATGCCACCACCGGTAAAGTGCTGAGCGACAAGCAAGACACTTGATAGACCGCTGTTAAAGAGCCGCACGATTTAACGATCGTGCGGCTTTTTTGTGGCTGCGGATTGGCGCGCAAACTTTGTGTGGTCTGTGAAATCGATCCCCCTCACCCCAGCCCTCTCCCCCAGGAGAGGGAGCCGATTTGCGGGCCGCTCAAACCCGAGTTCGACTCGGTATTGCAAGTTCGGTGCAATTCACACATTCCCTGCGGCCAGTCCCCTCTCCCTCCGGGAGAGGGTTAGGGTGAGGGGCTGACAAACCGCCACCCAAAATCAAGCACTCAACCGCGCCGTCACCTCATTCAACTGCCCCGACAACCCATGCAGGTTCTGACTGGCACTTTCAGTGCGCTGCACGTTGTCGAGGTTGGTGCTGGCAATCGCAGTGATTTCAGTCAGGTTGCGCGAGATATCCTCGGCCACTGAAGTCTGCTCTTCTGCCGCCGTGGCGATCTGCCGGTTCATGTCGCGAATCGCCTCCACCGCCAAGGTGATGCGCTCCAGCATCGCGCCGGCCTGGGTCACCTGTTCGACGCTTTCATCACTGCGCGCCTGGCCGCTCTCGATAGCCTGCGCGGCATCGACAGCGCCGGTCTGCACGTTCTGAATGATCTGGTTGATCTCGATGATCGACTCCGCCGTGCGCTGGGCGAGGTTGCGCACTTCATCGGCGACGACGGCAAAACCACGCCCGGCCTCACCCGCACGCGCCGCTTCGATGGCTGCGTTGAGCGCCAGCAGGTTGGTCTGTTCGGCGATGCCACGAATCACTTCCAGCACCTTGCCGATACGACCGCTGTCGGTTTCCAGGCGACGGATCACCGTGGCGGTGTTGGCGATTTCGCCGCGCATCTGCGTGATTGAGTGAATGGTGGTCTGCATGACCTTTTCACCCTGCTGCGCCGAGTGATCGGCATCGTCCGCAGCGCGCGCGGCATCGGCGGCATGACGGGCGACTTCCTGGGCGGTGGCGGACATTTCATTCATCGCCGTGGCCACTTGATCAGTGCGGTTGAATTGCTCGCTGGTGCCGCCGGCCATGGTCGTGGCAATGGCGTTCAACTCGCCGCTGGCGCTGTCCAGATCACCGGCGCTGCGTTGCAAGCGAGTGAAGGTGTCCGCCAGAAAATCGCGCAGAGTGTTCGCTGCGGCGGCGAGGTTGCCCAGTTCATCGCGACGCTCGCTGACAACACGTACGGCCAACTGGCCACGGCTCAAGCGGGTGACGTAATCGATGAGGTTGCGGATCGGCTCGATCAGGTTGCGGCTGACCAGCCACAGGCTCAGCAGACCGATCAACAAGCCCGACGCGAGCATCACCAGCAGCCCCAGCCACACGGTGCGCTCAGCGCTGGCGCTGATCAACGCCGATTGCGCGGTGCCCTGCTCGCGCAGCTCGGCGACCAGTGCGCTCATCTGCTCGCTGGTGGCGCGGTCGACGCCTTTGACCGCTGCGTCGCCGGCGCTCGGATCACCACCGGCAGCGACGTAGGCATCGCGGCCTTTCTGGTAGGCCGCGCCCAACTGGCGATGCTCCTCGCGCAATCGTTCGATGCGGGATTTGAGAGTTGCCTCGATGCCTTTCTGGCCGGCCAGTTCGCCGAGAATATTCTGCACGTCGCGCTGACGCTCTTCGAACTGGCTCCAGTATTTCGCCAGGTCCGCCGGTTGCTTGCCGCGCAGCAGGACGTTTTTCCATTCCTGCACCTGCACTTTGAATTGCAGGTTGGCTTCATCGATCAGTTGCGATGTGTGCAACGGGCCGGCGATCAACTGGCTATAGCTTTGCACGCCGTTGGAGAGGAAATGAAAGCAGGCCAGCGCGATCAACAATATCGCCAGCAGACTGCCGCTCAGCAGGGCGAGAATTTGCGTTCTCAGGGATTTTTGCAGCATTGCAAGGTACTCGAAGCAGGGATGAGGCACGCCCGAGCGGACGTGAAAAATGGCCGGACTTCCCTGTCGACACACCATGACCGAAAGCCAATGGCGCGCAACCTAACTCAACCGAGATCGGCGCGCCAGAGCGCTTCTTGAGAATCTTCCGACAGTCGGTAACGCGTTGATTTGCAGTCACTTTGCTGTCACAAAACGGTCATGTTGGCTTGCGATGATGCCGCTCAGGTGAACCTGAAAATCCCCCACCAGACACCCTCCTCGCAGCGAGCCGCCATGAACCACAGCCTCGATATCAGCCATCGCGCCCCGGACCTGTTTGGCTTGCTCTACGGCTTTCGCTTCCTGCCCGGGGAGCGCGGGCGCGAGATCGATTCGGCGACGGCTTTGCGCTGCTTGCAGGACGAAGGCGACAGCGAAGAATTTCTCTGGCTGCACCTGAACCTGGCCCACGCCGCGTGCGAGCGCTGGATGAAAAGTCATCTGCAATTGCCCGACGAATTTTTCGAGGCGTTGCACGAAGGTTCGCGTTCGACACGTATCGAGCATGTCGATTCGGCGCTGCTGGCGGTGGTCAACGATGTGGTGTTCAACCTCAGCAGCATGGTCTCCTCCGACGTGTCGACGCTGTGGGTCTGCGTGCGCAGCAAACTGATCGTCAGCGCGCGCCTGCAACCGCTGCATTCGGTAGATAAATTGCGTTCGTCGGTGAAGGCCGGCGAGTGCTTTCGCTCGCCCTCGGAACTGCTCGTGCATTTGCTGCGCGATCAGGGCGAAGTGCTGACGCAGATCGTGCGCAAGACCAGCCTGAGTGTCGATCAGGTCGAAGACGAACTGCTCTCCTCGCGCCTGTCGACCAACCGCGCCGAACTTGGCGCCAACCGTCGCGTGCTGGTGCGTCTGCAACGGCTGTTGGCGCTGGAGCCGGGTTCGTTGCTGCGCCTGCTCAATCGTCCGCCGCCGTGGTTGCAGAAGGAGGACGTCAAGGAGTTGCGCAAATCCACCGAGGAGTTTGCGCTGATCATCAACGACCTCACCGCCCTCGGCGAACGCATCAAATTGCTGCAGGAAGAAATCGCCGCCAACCTCAACGAACAGAGCAACCGCACGCTGTTCAC
>NZ_RCNZ01000034.1:0-21345 GCF_004307525.1 Pseudomonas sp. Sample_21
GGCGTACCGAGAACTGGCGTCGTGCCGCGCACGTGGCGCGTCAGTTCAACGAAGCGGGGCTGCTGACGCTGGCCGCGTTCGTTGCGCCGAGTGCCGAAGGTCGCGAGCAGGCCAAGGAACTGATCGGCAAGGATCGCTTGCTGACGGTCTATGTGCAGGCGTCGCCGACCGTGTGCGCCGAACGTGATCCGCAAGGTCTGTACGCCGCTGGCGGCGACAACATCCCGGGCGAATCCTTCCCGTACGATGTGCCGCTCAATGCCGACCTGGTGATCGACACGCAGTCGCTGAGCCTGGAAGAAAGCGTCAAGCAAGTGCTGGAGCTGTTGCGTCAGCGTGGCGCAATCTAAGGTAGAAGCAGCGACAGGCTTCTAGCTGCAAGCGGCAAGAAAAAGCCCGCCGGTGAGTGATCATCGGCGGGTTTTTTATTTCAGAGCGCTGCAATTAAAACTGTGGGAGCGAGCCTGCTCGCGAAAGCTTTATCTCATTCAACATCTTTGTATGCTGATCCACCGCTTTCGCGAGCAGGCTCGCTCCCACAGGGGGTTATTGGTGACCTGGAAATTCGCGGTGCATCTGCTCCAGCAACGCATCCTTGTCCAGCCACAGCTGATTGATCCAGCCCTGGAACTGCAATCGATACTCGCCGTCCTGATCGTAGTTCTTGCCGATGAAGGCCGGCGGGATTTTGATTTCTTCAAAATGCACCACCACATCGCGCACATTGCCGCAGAGCAAATCCCAGAACCCCGGACGCCCGGCCGGATAATGAATCGTCACATTGACGATTGATTCCAGCTGTTCGCCCATCGCATCGAGCACAAAGGCGATCCCGCCGGCCTTGGGCTTGAGCAGGTACTTGAACGGTGACTGCTGCTGCGCATGCTTGCCTGCGGTGAAGCGTGTGCCTTCGACGAAGTTGAAAATTCCCACCGGGTTATGCCGGAATTTCGCGCAGGTCTTGCGCGTGGTTTCTAAGTCCTTGCCTTTCTTCTCCGGGTGTTTTTCCAGGTACGCCTTGGAGTAGCGCTTCATGAACGGAAAGCCCAGCGCCCACCAGGCCAGGCCAATCACCGGCACCCAGATCAGCTCCTGCTTGAGGAAGAATTTCAGCGGTTGGATCTTGCGGTTGAGCACGTATTGCAGCACCAGAATATCCACCCAGCTCTGGTGGTTGCTGGTGATCAGGTACGAGTGCTGATAGTCGAGACCTTGCAGGCCGCTGAGGTGCCAGCGGGTGCGCCGTACCAGATTCATCCAGCCCTTGTTGTTGCTGATCCACGCCTCGTGGGTGTGGCTCATCAGCCAACCGGCGATGCGCTGGGTAAAGGCAAACGGCAAAGCCTTGACCAGCGCCACGCAGAACAGGAACGAGCACAGCAGAATCGTATTGAGCGCCAACAGCAGCGAGGCGATTACGCCGCGCACGGGTGCGGGTAGAAAATCCAGCATTTACACATCCATAGGTCGGTTGGCGGCTTGAATTGCGGTGAGCGCGATGGTGTAGACGATGTCATCGACTTGCGCGCCGCGCGGCAGGTCGTTCACCGGTTTGCGCAGGCCTTGCAGCATCGGCCCGAGGCTGACGCAATCGGCGCTGCGCTGCACGGCTTTGTGCGTGGTGTTGCCGGTGTTCAGATCGGGGAACACAAACACCGTGGCGCGCCCGGCGACCTGACTGTTCGGCGCCAGTTGCCGCGCCACGTCGGCGTTGGCGGCAGCGTCGTACTGCAACGGGCCGTCGATCAACAGCGAGTTTTGTTGCTCATGGGCGAGCAGAGTTGCCTCGCGGACTTTCTCGACTTCTTCACCGCGCGCCGATTCGCCGCTGGAGTAGCTGATCATCGCCACCCGTGGGGTAATGCCGAATGCGGCCGCCGAGTCAGCGCTTTGCAGGGCGATCTCGGCCAGTTCCGCGGCGCTCGGGTGCGGGTTCATCACGCAGTCGCCGTAGACCAGCACTTCTTCCGGAAAAAGCATGAAGAACACCGACGACACCAGCGTGCAGCCCGGTGCGGTCTTGATCAGTTGCAAGGCCGGGCGGATGGTGTTGGCGGTGGTGTTGATTACCCCGGAGACCAGGCCGTCGACCTCGTCCAGCGCAAGCATCATGGTGCCGATCACCACCGTGTCTTCCAGTTGCTGCTCAGCCATCGGAGCGTTGAGGCTTTTGCTCTTGCGCAGAGCGACCATCGGCTCGACGTAACGCTCGCGGATGTGGTCCGGGTCAAGGATTTCCAGACCCGGCGGCAGCACGATGCCTTGGGCGCGGGCGACCGCTTCGACGTCTTCGGGTTTGGCCAATAGCACGCAGCGGGCGATCCCGCGTTCCTGACAGATCGCCGCCGCTTGCACGGTGAACGGCTCGCTGCCTTCGGGCAGCACGATGCGCTTGTTCGCCGCTTGCGCGCGCTGGATCAATTGATAGCGGAACACTGCCGGCGACAGGCGCATCTCCCGAGGCGTACCGCAGCGCTGGTGCAGCCAGTTGGCGTCGAGGTGGCTGGCGACGAAATCGGTGATGATCTCCGCGCGCTCGCGGTCATCGATCGGGATTTCCTTGTTCAGGCCATTGAGCAGATTGGCGGTGTCGTACGAGCCGGTGCTCACCGACAACACCGGCAAACCGGCCTGCAACGCGCCCCGGCACAGGTCCATGATGCGCGGGTCGGGCAGGGTGTCGCTGGTCAGCAGCAGGCCGGCCAGCGGCACACCGTTGATCGCCGCAAGGCTGACGGCGAGGATGATGTCGTCGCGATCGCCCGGCGTCACCACCAGCACGCCGGGCTTGAGCAGCTCGACGGTGTTGCGCATGGTTCGTGCGCAAATGATGATTTTGCTCATGCGCCGGGTTTCGTAGTCGCCCGCGTTGAGCACTTGCGCGCCCATCAGGTCGGCGACGTCGCGGGTGCGCGGCGCATTGAGTTCCGGCTGAAACGGGATGCAGCCAAGCAAGCGGAAATCACCGCTGCGCAGCAACGGCGAATGTTCCTTCAGACGCGTGGCGAAGGCGTCCATGCTCTCGTCGGTCTTGACCTTGTTGAGGATCACCCCGAGGACCTTCGGATCCTTCGGGCCGCCGAACAATTGAGCCTGAAGCTCGACACGGCCAGAAAGCTCGGCGAGCACTTCGTTTTCCGGCGCCGAGACCAGAATCACCTCGGCATCCAGGCTCTTGGCCAGGTGCAGATTGACCCGCGCGGCGTAACTGGCGCTGCGGGTCGGCACCATGCCTTCTACCACCAGCACGTCTTTGCCGACCGCCGCTTGCTGATACAGGGCGATGATTTCTTCGAGCAATTCGTCGAGCTGACCGTCGCCGAGCATGCGTTCGACGTGCGCCAGCCCCAACGGCTGCGGCGGTTTCAGGCCATGGGTGCGCGCCACCAGTTCGGTGGAACGCTCAGGGCCAGTGTCGCCCGGATGTGGCTGGGCGATCGGTTTGAAGAAGCCGACTTTGAGACCGGCGCGTTCAAGCGTGCGCACCAGCCCGAGGCTGATGGAGGTCAGACCCACGCCAAAATCGGTGGGGGCGATAAAAAAAGTTTGCATGGGAATTCTCTATGCAAGGGTGTCAGCCTATGTCTGGCCGACTACCGAAATTCAGTCGCCAAGGTTAGCGCTAACCGAGCCTTGTGCACACCAACCGCAGGCAAAGGGTTGACCTGTTTTTTCAATACGTTGCGCCGGATCCAGGACCCAGGCGCGGGTTTGCCACGGCGGCTGGTGGCGCAGGTGCTGGGTGTGGCCACAGGAAAGCTCGACCACCCAATGGCCATCTTCGTCCTGATGGAAGCCGGTGATGGTCGAAACCCGTTTGTCCGGGTTGTGGTCGCTTTCACGCGATTGCTTCGCTAAACTTGGCCTTTCTATATTCTTATGCAAAAGGTCTCGCCCCATGCTGATCGCCGCCAATAAGGCTGTCTCCATCGACTATACCCTGACCAACGACGCTGGTGAGGTCATCGACAGCTCCGCCGGCGGCGCTCCGCTGGTTTACCTGCAAGGCGCAGGCAACATCATCCCGGGCCTGGAAAAAGCCCTTGAAGGCAAAGCTGTCGGCGACGAGCTGAAAGTAGCCGTTGAGCCGGAAGACGCTTACGGCGAATACGCCGCCGAGCTGGTCAGCACCCTGAGCCGCAGCATGTTCGAAGGCGTTGACGAGCTGGAAGTCGGCATGCAGTTCCACGCTTCGGCGCCGGACGGCCAGATGCAGATCGTCACCATCCGTGATCTGGACGGCGACGACGTCACCGTTGATGGCAACCACCCTCTGGCCGGTCAGCGCCTGAACTTCGAAGTGAAGATCGTTGATATCCGTGACGCCAGCCAGGAAGAAATCGCTCATGGTCACGTCCATGGCGAAGGTGGCCATCACCACTGATTTTCTGCGCTAAGCTTCGAGTACTGGAGAGGCGCCTGTGGGCGCCTTTTTAGTCCGCGGCTGTCCTTGGTGGCCTCGCCAAGTGGCTGTTTCGAGTAGAACACGAGAATCCTGGAGTTCGGCATGAGTGCTTTTCACGACCTTAAGTTGACAGCCCTGGATGGTCAGGAGCTACCGCTGGCGCCGTTCAAGGGCCAAGTCGTGCTGGTGGTCAACGTGGCCTCCAAATGCGGCTTGACCCCTCAGTACGCGGCACTGGAAAACCTCTACCAGCAATACAAAGATAAAGGCTTTGCTGTGCTGGGCCTGCCGTGCAACCAGTTTGCCGGTCAGGAGCCAGGCTCGGAGAAAGAAATCCAGGAGTTTTGCAGCCTCAACTATGGCGTGACCTTTCCGTTGTCGAGCAAGCTCGAAGTCAATGGCCACGAGCGGCATCAGTTGTATCGCCTGCTGGCGGGCGAGGGCGCCGAGTTTCCCGGTGACATCACCTGGAACTTCGAAAAGTTTCTGCTCGGCAAGGATGGCCGGGTGCTGGCGCGGTTCTCGCCGCGCACCGCGCCGGATGATCCGACAGTGATTGCCGCGATCGAAAAAGCCTTAGCCTGAATCAGAAAATCGCAGCATTGAGCTGCGATTTTTTTTGCCTGCCTTTTGACCCTTAATCATTCAGATCAATAGTGCTGTCACGCAAAGGACGTGGCGGATATTATCGCCGTCATATCGATTCATGCCTGTCGCCAACGTTTTCGTGGAGCCTCTCGATGCCTGTTCAAGCCCTGTTCAAACCGTTCCATCTCGGTGCCCTCGAACTGCCGACCCGCGTGGTCATGGCGCCAATGACCCGTTCGTTTTCGCCGGGCGGTGTGCCGAATTCCAAAGTCATTGAGTACTACCGTCGTCGTGCGGCCGCCGGGGTTGGTTTGATCATCACCGAAGGCACCACCGTCGGCCACATCGCGTCCAATGGCTATCCTAACGTGCCGCAATTTTTCGGTGATGCGCCGCTGGCCGGCTGGAAAAAAGTTGTCGACGCCGTGCACGCCGAGGGCGGCAAGATCGTCCCGCAACTGTGGCACGTCGGCAGCGTACGCCGCCTCGGCACCGAGCCGGACGCCAGCGTGCCGGGCTACGGTCCATCGGAAAAACTCAAGGATGGTCAGGTCGTGGTGCACGGCATGACCAAACAGGACATTCAGGACGTGATCGCCGCGTTCGCCCAGGCCGCCAAAGATGCGCAAAGCATCGGCATGGACGGTGTGGAAATCCATGGCGCCCACGGCTATCTGATCGACCAGTTCTTCTGGGAAGGCAGCAACCAGCGCAGCGACGAATACGGTGGCAGCCTGGCCAACCGTTCGCGTTTTGCCATCGAATTGATTCAAGCAGTGCGCGCAGCCGTCGGTGAGGGTTTCCCGATCATCTTCCGCTTCTCGCAATGGAAGCAGCAGGATTACACCGCGCGTCTGGTACAAACCCCCGAAGCGCTGGGCGAGTTTCTCAAGCCGCTGTCAGACGCTGGCGTGGACATTTTCCATTGCTCGACCCGACGCTTCTGGGAGCCGGAGTTCGACGGCTCGGATCTGAACCTCGCTGGCTGGACCCGCAAGCTGACCGGCAAACCGACCATCACCGTGGGCAGCGTCGGCCTGGACGGCGAGTTCTTGCAGTTCATGGTCAACACCGACAAGGTCGCGCAACCGGCCAGCCTGGAAAACCTGCTGGAGCGTCTGAACAAAGAAGAGTTCGACCTGGTAGCGGTGGGCCGTGCGCTGCTGGTCGATCCGGACTGGGCGCAGAAAGTCCGTGAAGGGCGTGAGCAGGACATTCTGCCGTTCAGTCGTGAGGCGTTGATGACCCTGGTCTAAGCTGCGCCAGTTCGAACCATTCGCGAACAGGCTCACTCCCACCTTCGACCGCATTCCATCTGAAAGAATGCAGTACCCATGTGGGAGCGAGCCTGCTCGCGAAAGCTGTTTCTAAGTCGCCGAAAATCTAAGGTTGTGTCTGCGCCCCAGGCACCACCAGCTCCCCCACACAAGCCCCACGCAAATAACCCTCGAACTGCTCGATAATCGCCGCCCAGCCCTGGCGACTGCCATGCTGCCGCGCATTCAGCCGCACACAGCGCAACCGCTCATCCTCCTCCAGTAACCACGCCGCCGCTTCGCAAAACGCCTGCTCATCGCCGGGCATGGCTGACACGCCGTTGTAGCCGTGGCGAATATGCTGCGCCGCGGCTGCCTGATCATAGGCAACGACGCCGAGTCCCGAAGCCAGGGCTTCCAGCACCACATTGCCGAAGGTTTCGGTCAGGCTGGGAAATACGAACAGATCTCCTGAGGCGTAGTGCGCCGCCAGGGCTTCTCCCCGCTGCGCGCCGCAGAAGATCGCCTCCGGCAGTTCTTTTTCCAGCGCCGAACGCTGCGGGCCATCTCCGACCACGATCAGCTTCAGATGGCGCTGTGGATAAGTTTCGCGCAGACCTTCAAAGCAGTGTTTGAGCAGGCCCAGATTTTTCTCCGGGGCGAGCCTTCCTACGTGGATGACCGCGATATCCGTCTCAGAGAGTCCCCATTGCTCACGCAACGCGGTCTGACGTTTGCTCGGATGAAACAACTGGCTGTCCACACCCCGCGACAACAACGCCAGCCGCTCGAAATGCCGCCGCTCCAGTTCCAGGCGCTGACTGACGCTCGGCACCAGAGTCATTGCCGAACGATTGTGAAACCAGCGCAGGTAATGAGTGAGCATCCGCGTCAGCAGACCGAGGCCGTACTGGCTGGTGTATTGCTGGAAGTTGGTGTGAAAACCGCTCACCACCGCAATCCCCAGGCGCCGTGCGGCGCGCAGTGCCGACAACCCGAGCGGGCCTTCCGTGGCGATGTACAGCACATCCGGCCGCTGGCGTTTCCAGCGGCGCAGCAGTTTATGCATCGACGACTGGCCCCATTGCAGTCCCGGATAGCCCGGTAGTGGCCATCCGCGACACAGCAACAGTGCATCGTCTTCGCTGCGTTGCGGATCGGTGGCCTGGCGCGGGCGCACGAGCTCTACCTGATGCCCACGTGTGCGCAAACCCTCGCACAAGCGGCCAAGGGTATTGGCCACGCCGTTGATTTCCGGTGGGAAGGTTTCGCTGATGAGGGTGATATGTAGAGCTGTCGTCATGACCTCAGTGTCGGCTGAGGCCATGTCGAGCTTGTTACGGTCGGATGATGGATTTGTGACGCGATCAGTGTTGGATCACCAGATTTTCGGCACCACGCTCGCGCACCCAGAACAACGTCGCCCCGGCTACCGCCGCCGGCATCATCAGGATGTTGACCACCGGAATCAGCAGCACCAGATAGACGATCCCGCCAAAACTCATGCTCTGCCAGCGCTTCTGCCGCAGCCAGGCCAGCATCTCGTTCCAGCCCAGTTTGTGGTTGTCCGCCGGGTAGTCGATGTACTGGATGGCCATCATCCACACGCCGAATAGCAGCCATAACGGCGCGGCGACGATATTTACCACCGGGATGAACGACAGGATGAACAGGCCGATGGCGCGCGGCAGGAAGTAGCCGAGCTTGCGCATTTCCCGGGTGAGGGTGCGCGGGATCATCGCGATCAGTTCGCCCCAGCTGAACGCCGGGAAATCATCAGTGCCGCGCACCACCACTTCGACTTTTTCCGCAAGGAAGCCGTTGAA
Source organism: Pseudomonas sp. Sample_21 (assembly GCF_004307525.1). Taxonomy (NCBI): domain Bacteria; kingdom Pseudomonadati; phylum Pseudomonadota; class Gammaproteobacteria; order Pseudomonadales; family Pseudomonadaceae; genus Pseudomonas; species Pseudomonas sp. Sample_21. The sequence goes on from NZ_RCNZ01000034.1 coordinate 8,076, forward strand.
CGGTGCGGCAATGATGTTGGCGAGCATGGTGAAGGTGAAAAACACCATCAAGGCCACTAGGACCACGAACAATGGCCAGAGGATATAGCTGAGGAAACTCAGCCATTCAGGCAACGACGGCATCAGCGTGTCGACCCACAGGCTGAACTGGTGGCCGGCCAGATAGATCAATCCGACGAACAGCACCAGATTGATCGCCAGCGGCAACAACACGAACAGGCGCAGGCCAGGGCTCAGGACCAGTTTGAGGCCTTCGCGCAGGTATTGCGGGCCGGACAGAACAGGGGCGGGCATAAGGTGCTCCGAAGCAAGGGAAAACGCGCCGACGTTACCGGCTTTGCCCTAGCGGCGAAAGCGCGGCAGAGCAATCGACATTCACTGTAACAAAGAGGTCTATCTCGTCAGCGTCTCGGCATAGAGACCACCTATGAGCTGGATTGTTAAACCGTATTTCCTTAATCTTGCCCCCCTCGATACGCTGCACCCAACTTTTTACAGGACTGTCGAGTTCAAGCCTTCCCCAAGGTGTCCACGGTCCTTTTTTATTCCGCCGGCCGTCCGGCGTCCGCGCCAGATTTTTCATGGCCGGCCAACAGGAGCAGATTCATGTCTGAAGTCCGTCATTCGCGAGTGATCATTCTCGGTTCCGGCCCCGCCGGCTACAGCGCTGCGGTCTACGCGGCCCGCGCCAACCTCAAGCCACTGCTGATCACCGGTATGCAGGCCGGCGGTCAACTGACTACCACCACCGAAGTCGACAACTGGCCGGGTGATGTTCATGGTCTGACCGGCCCGGTGCTGATGGAGCGCATGCGCGAGCACGCCGAGCGTTTCGAGACCGAGATCGTATTCGATCACATCAACGCCGTGGACTTCGCTGCCAAGCCGTACACCCTGACCGGCGACAGCGCCGTCTATACCTGCGATGCATTGATCATCGCCACCGGTGCCAGCGCCCGCTACCTGGGCCTACCGTCGGAAGAAGCGTTCATGGGCAAAGGCGTGTCGGCCTGCGCGACCTGCGACGGTTTCTTCTACCGCAACAAGCCGGTCGCTGTGGTTGGCGGTGGCAACACCGCTGTCGAAGAAGCGCTGTACCTGGCCAACATCGCCAGCACCGTGACTCTGATTCACCGTCGCGAAACCTTCCGCGCCGAGAAGATCCTGATCGACAAGCTCAACGCCCGTGTGGCTGAAGGCAAGATCATTCTCAAGTTGAACGCCAACCTGGACGAAGTCCTCGGCGACAACATGGGCGTCACCGGTGCGCGTCTGCGCAATAACGATGGCAGCTTCGACGAAATCAAAGTCGACGGCGTGTTCATCGCCATCGGCCACACCCCGAACACTTCGCTGTTCGAAGGCCAGTTGACCCTGAAAGACGGTTACCTGGTTGTGCAGGGCGGCCGCGAAGGCAATGCGACGGCCACCAGCGTCGAAGGCATCTTCGCTGCCGGTGACGTGGCTGACCACGTTTACCGTCAGGCCATCACCTCGGCCGGCGCCGGCTGCATGGCGGCACTGGACACCGAGCGCTACCTGGACGGCCTGCAGAACGCCACGTTCTAAGACCGCAGGGCACAAAAAAAACCGGCCAGAGATTGGCCGGTTTTTTTGTGCACGCTCTTCCTGCTCCAACGCAATTCGATCGTTCCCACGCTCTGCGTGGGAATGCAGCCCGAGACGCTCTGCGTCCCAAAGCGGACGCAGAGCGTCCAATGAGGCATTCCCACGCGGAGCGTGGGAACGATCCGAATCCCGTTGTTAGCGACGGGTCAGGGGTTGTGCGGTGAATTCAACCCCGGCCAGGCCGTGCTTGATCAACGCGCGGATATTGCTGTGATCGCTGCCCTCAGGCGTCGCCAGCACCGAACGGTAATGCTCGCCGAACGCCAGCAGCGCTTCTTCATCACTCAGACCCTCAAGCAATGCCAGGCCCAGTGTCTTGCACGAACCTTCGTTCTGCCCGGCAGCGTTTTCCACGCCGCCGTTGTTGAATGCTTGCGGCTGGTAGTCGTAACCGGCGGCGATGAACGCCAGGGTGTCGGCGAAAACATGCTCGCCACTCTTGAGCCTGGCGCGCAGGGTGTTCAGATCAGTCATTGGGTTTTCCTTTGGCAAACGCCGCTTGTTGTTCGGCGCTGGCTTCTTGCTGGTATTGGGCTTTCCACTCGGCGTAGGGCATGCCATACACCACTTCGCGGGCGTCATCGAGGCTGACCTCGATCTGGCGTTGATCGGCTTCGGCCTTGTACCACTTCGACAGGCAGTTGCGGCAGAACCCGGCAAGGTTCATCAGGTCGATGTTCTGCACGTCCTTGCGGCTGTCGAGGTGGGCGACCAGTCGGCGAAAGGCGGCGGCTTCGAGTTCCAGGCGTTGTTGATCAGTCATGGGGGTCTCTTCGAGACAGCTTTGAGCGGCAAGCTTCAAGCTGCAAGATGGGTGTCTGTGAGCAAAGTTTACAGCTTGCGGCTTGAGGCTTGAAGCTAGCGACTCGCCGCGAGCGTAATCGATACCGACTCGGCGAAGCGCAGGGCGTGCGGTTTGTCGACTTCGACTTCGGCGTACAGCACCGATGCATTGGTCATCACCAGGTCGAGCAATTCCTGGGTCAGGCGTTCGAGCAGGGCGAAGCGGTTACCTTCGACGTGGGCGATGATCGCTTTGGTGATGGTGCGGTAATTCAGCGCGTGGTCGATGTCGTTGTCACGCACCGCCTCCTGCGCCGCGTACAGAATGGTCAGGTTGATCAGCACATCCTGCTTGTTGAGGATTTCGTCCTCGTTGATGCCGATAAAGGTGCGCAGGCGCAGATCCTTGACCCGGATGCGCGCCATCCCCGGTTGAAGTTGTGGCATTGATTTGCTCCGTCCAGTCTATTGCAGGCGTTCTGGTGGATCTTACTCGACTCGCGGCCGAAGCGGGACGGCCTATTTGACGTGCCGTCCACCGTTGACGGTGAGGGTCGTGCCGGTGACATAGGGATTGTCGAGCAGATAGCGCAGGCTCTGATAGATCACCTCGCTGCCGGGCTCGATACCCAACGCGGACTTGGCCAACGCCTTGGCGCGGTACGCCGCGTCATCGTCTGGGTTGAACAATAACAGCGCCGGGGCGATGCCGTTGACCTTGATGGCCGGCGCAAAGCGCGCGGCAAACGACAGGGTCAGACTGTCGAGCCCGGCCTTGCTGGCGCAATAACCGATGTGCTTGCTGCTGCCTTTGCGGGTGACATCGTCGCTGATGTGGATGATGTCGGCAGGCGTCGAGCGCTGCAGCAACTCGGCGCAGTGCAGGTTGATCAGGTAAGGCGCGAGCATGTGAATGTTGAACATGCGATTGAAGGCTTGTGCTTCGCTGCCCTGGGTTTCCGCCAGCCATTCGGAGGCGTTGTGCACGACGGCGCGCAAGCTGTCGGTGTGGGCTTTCAGCGCGTCGATGAAGGCAAGAATCCCGGCCTCGCTGGAAAAGTCCGCGAACAGCGCTGTCGCGCCAAGATCGCGAAGTGCCTGCACGCCCGGTCGCTCGGTGCGGTAAGTGAAAATCAGCGGGTGGCCGTCCTCGATCAAGCGCTGCGCGCAGTGCAAGCCGACACGCTGGCCGGCGCCGGTGATGAGGATCGGGGCTGCGGAATCTGGCATGGGCGGCTCGCATCGCGGTTGAAGCGAAAACTATAACAGGCTCGCCGCCCGCAGCAGATCAGCGATTTTGCGCCGACGGTGTGGCCGCCAGTGGCCGGGTCGGCGTGCTGTTCAACCAGTTCGCCAGCAGGCGCGTCGACAACGGGATGAAGAAATACACCATCAGCGGCGTCAGGCACGCCGTGCCGATCAATATCCGCGGCAACAGGCTCAACTCAGCCAGCAGCGGGCCGAGGATAAAGTTGAAAATCAGCGACACCGGGAAAAACGCGAGCCAGATCGCCACGGCCTGTTTCCAGCGCGGTGGGCGTTGCCCGGCAGCACCAAACCAGCCTTCAATGCCGCTGACCCGGTGCTCCTTGGGATGTTCGAACAAATCGCTGCCGCGGTTCAGCCAGGCGGTACGCGACGCCGAGTATTCCCAAGCATGCAGGGTCTGCTCATCGACAAAGCGAAAGATGATCTGGAATTCGTTGTCACCGGGCGGTGGCGCAAGGACGCCGGAACCCAGGTAGCCGGGGAAGTCGGTGGCCAGTTGTTCGCCTTCGCGCAACCATGCAATGAGATCGTGATAGCGGCCATCAGCGACGCGACGCGCTACCATCAACGTAACGGGGGAAGTAGACATTTTGTATCTCCGTATTTCGAGCGCGTCGTTCCGGGTAGGAGCTTCGCCTGACGCAGGCCGGGGTAGAGGCCTGCGCTTTACAACAAGCAAGGATTATTCCTGATTTTGTCGATTAAACCAGCCATATTCGTCGCAGATCACTACTTGAAGGTTTCCAGTCCATCATGTTTAAAATGGGATCCAATAAACCGACATGGAAGTTGACCGCCAGATGCCTGTAATCACGGATACTCGCCCGGCCTCAACAGCACCCGGCACGCTCGAACGCGAAGAGCTGTTCCCCATCCGCGAAGTGGCGCGCCTCACCGGCGTCAATCCGGTGACCCTGCGGGCCTGGGAGCGTCGCTACGGATTGATCCAGCCGACCCGCACCGAAAGCGGGCATCGTTTGTATTCCATGAACGATATCGAGCGTGTTCGCAGCATCGTCGACTGGATCGATCGCGGCGTGGCCGTGAGCAAAGTCGGCAAGATCCTGGCGAAAACAGAGCCTCTGAAGGTGCTGGCAAACTTTATCCCCGATGATCATGTGCAGGCCGATTACAAGCAATGGCAGGAGCAGGTTCAGCAGGCGGTCAGTGAGTTCGACGATCAGCAGCTGGATCGCGTCTACGGACAGATTTTCTCGTCGTACACGCTGCCAGTGGTGTTCGAAGCCATCATCATGCCGTTGTGGCGGCAATTGCTGCAGCGCCAGGACGCTTTCGGGCAAACCAGCGAATGGTTGTTTCTCGACGGATTCCTCAGGGCGCGCGTGCTGCAGCGCATCGTCATGCTGCGGGGGGCTCAACCGCGCCGGGTGGTCGTCAGTGCGCTTGCGGGGCAATGCAGAGAGCTTGAGTTGCTGGTCGCGGCGCTGTTTCTCAGTGGCAACGATTCTGGCGTGCGGGTGCTGACCACGGGCCAGCCTTTCGATGAATTGACGCTGGTCTGCGAAAAGGTCAAGCCTGACGCGCTTGTGCTGTTTTCAAACCATGCCCCCGGTCCGGAGCTGCCCCGGCGCCTGAATCGTCTGGCACTGAGTCTGGATTGCCAATTAATGTTGGCCGGCGATGCCTCGGAACTGGCCGAAGACAGCCTGGCCGGTTCATCGGTGGCATGCCTGGGAAATGAGGGCGCGACAATGCGTCAACGCATGAAGCAATTCATGGCAGGCAAACTGGATACCTGAAACTCAGGCGTGAAGGGCGGGGTGGGTCAGGCGATGCTGTTGCAGGATGAACTGGCGCAAGCGCTCGGTTTCGTCGGCATCGGTCTGGCTCAGTTCGTAGGCGAAGAAACCTTGCTCGGTCTCACGCTCGAAATGGCCGCGCAACGAAATGCGCTCATAACCGGAAGGGCTGAACCACAGGGCGAAATGTTTCGGTGGTTTGGTCTTGTTGCGCACTTCCAGCAACACACCTTTGTGCGATACCTCGTGTACCCACAGCGTGCCGGGCTGGCCTTTGGCGTTTTCCAGCGCCACCGGCTCTTCCAGTACCAGGCGCCATGGGCGCACCATCGGGCCGTCTTCGTAGATGCTCGGCACACCGAGACGCAGATGCAGCGCGTGGAACTCGTCTTCCACCAGATGCAGCGGGAAAGTCATCTGTTGATTTTCGAAGTTGGCCTGGATCGTCACCTGCTCGTGAGCAGCCAGACGTGTCAGCAGGTCACGGATCTGCGAGCCACCATTAACCAGCAGACTCGACGTTGCATCCCGCACGTTAAGTTGCGGGTTGTGCTGCATGGTCTGGATGAAATCCAGCTCGTCCTGGGTGAGGAGGGCGTCGCGCTGCATGGCTAACTCGAAGTGAATAGTTACAAAGTCATTGGTGATTGTAGTTAATGACCATCAGTTCGCGGTTTTGTTTGCGCCGTTCGTCGCTTTCAACGCCGCTAGCTCGCTTTGCAGCGCCGCCACTTGTGCTTCCAGCTGCACAACCCGCTGCTGCGCCTTGACCTGAAGCGTTACATCTTTTTGCACGCCGATGAAATAAGTCTGCCCGTCATCGGCATTTTTTATCGTCGACAATGACAATTCGTTCCAGAACGGCGTGCCATCCTTGCGATAGTTGCGCAGGATCTCCCGGCAGGAACCGCCTTCACGCAATGTCTCGCGAATCAGCTGCAGACTTGGTTGATCACGGTCTCCAGCCTGCAAAAAACGACAGTCCTGGTAGAGGATCTCCTCACTGCTATAACCGGTCATGCGCTCGAAGGCAGGGTTGACGTAAATAAGGATGTTGTCCTGCTCGCCTTCCTTTTCAGCGACCACGATTCCGTCATTCGACGCATTAATCACCATTTGCAGCAGGCTGGCGTTGATCATCCGAGAATCCCTTCCGTTATGTCAGTGGCAGGCATTCTAGAAGAAAGCCGCGGACTGTCTATAGGCCAGCAGCTTGCATTGAGAGCCAATCGCAACTTCGCGGCGTGGGGCTGTTACTATCGCGGCTCTTTTTTTCAGTTTCAGGATCAGATTGATGAAAGTCGCCATCCTCTCCGGTTCGGTCTACGGCACCGCCGAAGAAGTCGCCCGCCACGCCCAGAACCTGCTGAAAGCCGCCGGCTTTGAAACCTTCTACAACTCGCGCGCCGCGTTGGCCGATATTCAGGCGTTCGGTCCCGAGGCCCTTCTCGCTGTGACTTCGACCACTGGCATGGGCGAGCTGCCGGACAACCTGCAACCGTTGTATTCGACCCTGCGCGATCAGTTGCCTGCTTCGTTGCGCGGCCTGCCCGGCGCGGTGATCGCCCTCGGTGATGCCAGCTACGGCGACACCTTCTGCGGCGGTGGCGAGCAGATGCGCGAACTGTTTGCCGAACTGGGGGTAAACGAGGTTCAGGAAATGCTGCGCATCGACGCCAGCGAAAGCGTCACGCCGGAAACCGATGCCGAGCCGTGGCTGGCGCAGTTGATTGAAGCGCTCAAGGGCTGATCGCGGGCAATAATCGCTGCACCTTCTAAGCGTTGTTGCATTGCAACGGATCCAGGCTGTTTGCCCGGCTGACTCGTTCAGTCATCAAGCTGGCTGCCAATGCAACTACGCGATGCCCTGCGCCTGACTAGACTGCTGACACGAGCAGAACAAGAAGAACGCAGAGGTGCATACAGTGAGCGTAGCCCCCGTCCAATCGTCGCCGAACGTCAAAGATCAGGTCAGCGCTGCCGAGTGGCAGACCCGCGTCGATCTTGCCGCCTGTTACCGTCTGGTCGCGCTGCACGGCTGGGACGATCTGATCTTCACGCATATCTCGGCCAAGGTGCCCGGCACCGAAGATTTCCTGATCAATCCGTTTGGCCTGATGTTTCATGAGATCACCGCTTCGAGCCTGGTGAAAGTCGATCAGGCCGGCAACAAACTCATGGACAGCCCGTACGAGATCAACCCCGCCGGTTACACCATTCACAGCGCCGTCCACGAAGTGCGCCACGATGTGGTTTGCGTGCTGCATACGCACACTGCGTCAGGCGTTGCGGTGTCGGCGCAAAGGCAGGGGGTGCTGCCGATCAGTCAACAGTCACTGTTTGTGTTGTCGAGCCTGGCCTATCACGCCTACGAGGGCGTGGCCCTGAGTCATGAAGAAAAGGCGCGCCTGCAAGCCGACCTCGGCGACAACAGTTTCCTCATGCTGCACAACCACGGTCTGCTCACCTGCGGCGGCACGATCGCCGACACTTTTCTGATGATGTTCACCTTCCAGCGAGCCTGCGACATTCAGGTCATGGCGCAGACGGGAGGGGCCGAACTGATCGCTATCGAACCGCAGATTCTCGCCGGCGCCAAGGCAATGATTGCCGGCGTCACCAAAAGCGCTCAAGGCATGGGCGGCGCGCTGGCGTGGCCGGCGCTGCTGCGCAAACTCGACCTGCAGGATCCGGGGTATAAATTCTAATGCCGCTCGCCGAGATTCCTCTGAGTGTCTGGCGCAAGCGCAGCCGGACATTCGTTTTTCATGGCCAGTCGATCCGCTACTGGACAGTCGGGCAGGGTGAACCGTTGCTGTTGATTCACGGTTTCCCCACTGCCAGTTGGGATTGGCATTACCTGTGGCAGCCACTGGCGCAGCGTTATCAGGTGATCGCCTGCGACATGCTCGGTTTCGGCGATTCGGCAAAACCGCGCAATCACACCTATAGCCTGCTGGAACAGGCCGATCTGCAACAGGCACTGCTCGCGCATCTGCAGGTTGAACAAGCGGTGCACATCCTCGCTCACGACTACGGCGACAGCGTCGCTCAGGAACTGCTCGCGCGGCATTACGAAAAACGCATCGAAGTTGCCAGTTGCGTATTCCTTAATGGCGGTCTGTTTCCGGAAACCCATCGTCCGCTGCTGATGCAGAAACTGCTGCTCAGCCCGATTGGCTGGCTGCTCGGCCGCGCCTTCAGTCGTGAGGCGCTGGTCAAAGGTTTCCGGCAGATCTTCGGCGCGCAGACCCAGCCCACTGAAAGCGAACTGGATGATTACTGGAGCCTGGTCGAAAGCAACCATGGCCCGCGCATCCTGCATAAATTGATCACTTACATCCCCGAGCGCCGGGTGCAACGTGAGCGCTGGGTGACGGCCATGCAGCAGGGTGACATTCCCTTGCGGGTGATCGATGGCGCATTTGACCCGATCTCCGGCGTGCACATGGTCGAGCGATATCGCGAACTGATCCCTGATGCAGACACCGTGCTCTTACCCGGCATCGGCCACTATCCGCAAACCGAGGTGCCGGCGCTGGTGCTCAAGCACTATCTGGCGTTTCGCGATCGTCTGGTATTGCCTCCGCGCAAAGTGGCTTACTCCTGATTCTCGCCGAGAGCACGGGCTCTCGGCGTCCTGACACTCGATCATCCCTCAGCCTTATCGCGCACCATTCAGCCGCAGCCGTGTTCGTTGTGACCCAAAGCGCCGTGCCTGACACTCGGGGCAATATCCCTTGGCCTGCTGGAGTTGCCGCGATGAATGAACCTGTGCGTTTCGAAGATAAAGTCGTGATTGTCACCGGCGCCGGTGGCGGCCTCGGGCGTGCCCATGCGCTGCTGTTCGCCAGGCACGGCGCCAAAGTGCTGGTCAACGATCTCGGTGGCTCGACGCAGGGCGAGGGCGCCAATGCTTCGGCTGCCGACCGCGTAGTGGCGGAAATCCGCGAGGCCGGCGGTATTGCCGAAGCCAACCACGACTCGGTGACTGACGGCGACAAACTGGTACAGAACGCCCTCGATGCCTTCGGCCGCGTCGACGTCGTGGTGAACAACGCCGGGATCCTGCGCGACAAGTCATTTCACAAGATGGACGACGCCGACTGGGATCTGGTCTATCGCGTCCACGTCGAAGGCGCCTACAAAGTTACCCGTGCCGCCTGGCCGCATTTGCGCGAGCAAAACTACGGCCGCGTGATTTTCACTGCGTCGACTTCTGGCATTTACGGCAATTTCGGTCAGTCCAACTACGGCATGGCCAAACTCGGGCTGTACGGGTTGACCCGAACGCTGGCGATCGAAGGGCGCAAGAACAACATTCTGGTCAACGCCATCGCCCCGACCGGCGGCACGCGCATGACCGAGGGCCTGATCCCGCCGCAAGTATTCGAGCAACTGAAGCCGGAACTGGTCAGCCCGCTGGTGGTGTATCTGGCCAGCGAGCAATGCCAGGAAACGTCCGGCCTGTTCGAAGTCGGCGGCGGCTGGATGGGCAAGGTGCGCTGGGAACGCAGCCTCGGTGCCGGCTTCGATCCGCGCGAAGGGTTCTCGCCAGAGGATGTGGCGGCGCACTGGCAGCAGATTTGTGATTTCGAAGGCGCGGCGCATCCGAAGGACAATATTGAAGCATTGAAGGAAATGATGGCGAATTTGCAGAAGTATTCGATTTGAGTGAAGAGGCCACCAGGCTCAGGCTTGGTGGCCTCGTGAATTCATGAGTATCTACGTTCAGTAATAAACTTCGGCGCCTTCCAATTTGGTCCCTTGATTGGAATTGGACCATCACCATTTGCCAGCACGCCTTCTTTGAAAAGTTGTGCATATGTCGTTAATAGCTCGCCGCTCGCGATAAGCTCGAATTTATATCGCCCAATCATTCTATCCAAGGATGGGTATGCCATGCCGATGCCGAAAGCCGTCAGTACATCAGCAATTGGTTCGTGCTTGAGAATTTCTTCGATAGGAATCACTGGCCTGTTCCTTTAAGCAGTTGTTCATATATGCGTTGCATTTGCTTGTTTCCCGCCCGCAGCGCGTCAGGTGAATAAAGGACATGATCCTCGCTTCCGAGCTTGAAGTCCTCCAGCGTGGCGGTATGGGCATTATTCCAGGCGGGAGATCCGTTTTCGGGCTTGAAGTCATCGCTAAGTCCCATTGCTCGAAATCTTTCCAGTTCACGAATCTCATGGGTGTAATAACGTAAGTCCGTATCAGTAAGCTCCCAGTGGCCGCTTAAGATCTTTTCCAGCCGCTGAATCATGATGTCGTTGGCGTCTGATTGATCGAGCCGACCGATGTGCAGTTTTACCAAGTCTATACCTGACTTTGTAATAACCGCCGTACGCCAATCCAGATCGAGAATCGCTCCTCCCGCCGCCTCTGGATTGAAGTAGCGGCCGCTGTATTTGCCTCTGACTGAAGCTCCTTCATAGGGATTGCTGAACACCACATACAGCGGTGCAATCCCGGAGTCATCAGGGAATACGATAATGAATCTCTCCCAGCCTTCGACGAGGATCGGGTTCAGGTCCAGTCGCCCTTCAAGCGGAAGAATCGGAGCCCCCGAGTACGCGGATGGTCTTTTCCCAAAGATGGGCAATTCAGTCGAGCTGTCTTGCGGTGAAATGGCGGGCGTCCATGTCAGGAAGTCAGTGGGAGAATCCGGTAACGCGACTTCATAAACATCATTGAGCGAGTCATACGCCGCATTCAGGACAGGGATGCTTGAGCGAATACGAAAGTCATCGTTGGTCGCAGCAAAGATTTGTACACCGGCATCGATTTGCCGGGCGCCCAAGCCGATATGCATCTCAAATATGCCCCGTTGATCGGCAATTTCACGCAATGCTCCCGCGGGCTCCGACGATAATTCAGCAAGTGGAACGCTCACCACAAACCGCTCGCCGTTGCCCAAGCGTGATGGCATGAGCAGCGCCGCAAATCCGACCAATGCCGGACTGCTCAACAGCGCGGGGCCGCCCGCTTCGAGTGTATGCAGGGCGGTACGCAGCGCTGCGAGAATTGACGAGGATTTTTCCGGACTCAGTACAGCAGCGACTGACGCAAATGAAAAAGCCGGACCAGTCGTTGCCTGCGCGCCGGATGCGGGAAATTCACGCTGAGTTTCGGGTGTTTCCACCCGCTGATCGCGCGATTGCTTTTCGCGTTCAGCCTGGAGGTTCTCTCTCTGGCGCTGAGCCTCTGCCAGTGCTTCCAACTGAGCGCGCTCCGCTGCCTGCTGTCGTTGCGCAGCTCGCGCCGCAAGCCTTGCTTGTTCTGACTCCAGACGCCTTGCTTCTGTCCTTGCCGCCTGTTGAATGCGCGCACGGATTCGTTGTCGCTTGGCCTCGGCGACTGCCATTTGGCGCTTTTGCTCGGCATCTGTTTGCGCTACCTGCTCCCGGCGCATCGCTTCGGCAATGTCACGCTGGCGCTGTTGCTCAGCGGCAATGCGGGCACGTTCTGCAGCTTGGCGTTGCGCCTCTGCCGCTGCCGCCTGGGCCTGTTCCTGGGCTTGTACGGTGGCCAGCCAATTGAGTACGCCAGCCTGTTGCTGGTTGAGCAGCGCCAATGTCTGGCCCAGCAGCCGCGCTTCGTGGGCGGCCCGAAAGGACTCGCTCCACAACGCTCTGCTGCGGACCGCTGCGCCATGCGCGCGCCGATTGGCCGATGCCTGATTCAGGTAATCCTTGAAGGTTTTTCCCAGTGGATCGCTGCCATAAAAGCGGTTGGCGATGGCAGTCTGCCGTTGAAACTCGGCGCTCTTGCGTTGAATCAAGGTGTTCCTGACGCCCACTTCGCGGGCCAGTGCTGCGGCCGGTGGCAGAGGATTGGTCGGTCCTTCCAGCCTGGTCGCCGCCAGTTCGACCTCAATGGTTTGGGGAATAGAGGCGGTTCTTGCGTTGAATTCCTCTTCCACCGCGACTTGCGTTTCATGCATCAATTCACGCGTCTGCGGATTGGCGCCGGCAGGGCCGAACATGCCGCTGTAGGAGTAATTCATGTCGCGTTCTTTGAATGGTTCGAAGCCATCAGGACCGGACTCCCTGATATGTACTGGATCCAGTTCTAAAGGTGGAGGCTTTGGCATATTCATGTCCTTTTGAATGTGCGTTTTCACTCGCTCGAAAAGTGCGCACGGGTGGCGATGACGTCCGTGTCACCAGCGAATGGTTGAGGTGTTTCAAGTTACCTCAGAGTGGCGGTAATCAAATCCGAGAAGCCCGTCAGTAACAGGGCGTTATGTCGAAAGGGTTTTCACGGGTTTTTATCGATGCAGAGGGTATTCATCCGAGCTTCGAAGAAATGTCTGACGCGCTGATCGGAAGCGTTACCGAACCGCTATCCAGCCTTTTTAAACGCCCATAAAAAAGGCCGCTGCAAACGCAGCGGCCAAGGTAAGACGTTGGATCAAGGAGCTACAAATCAACGTCAGTGAACAGCGGGGCGGTAAACCGAAAACATCGATTTATCCAGAATCTGTAGCCAGTCGCTCGCGATTCAGCGTAGCGGGCTTCGCGCTTTGCGGCGTGTGCCGGGAAAGCGCGCTCAGAATAAGGTCTCAAGCCTGTAGGAAAAATACCGATTCCAGACATGCACTGTTACGGGGCGCGCAACAGTGAGGTGCCCATGAATGGCGCTGATGATGCGCCATCCAGCCAACCCATGAACCTCTCAAGGCCCCGCCGCGCAAGGCCATTCATCCTTTCGAGCGACAACGCAAATACCTCCTTGGTGCGCTTATCGACCGCAGCGACCGGCAGTAGGGTGGGGCCTTCTGTCACTCACCGGGGAAGACGCATGACAAAAACAACAATGCGCGCCAT
>NZ_RCNZ01000140.1:0-21177 GCF_004307525.1 Pseudomonas sp. Sample_21
CTACAGGGAATGCGTTGCAAATGTAGGAGCTGACGAGTGCAACGAGGCTGCGATCTTTCAGGGCGCGACACGGTCTATCGGCGTGTCTCCCGAATCCCCAGGCCGCGGTGTACAATCGCGCCCTTATACCCTTGATGATCATGCGAAGGATTTTCCGGATGTTGCCGCGCTTTCCTGCCGTCACCCGCTGCCTGTCACTTGCCGCCCTGTGTGTGGCCGGTCCCGTTGCTGCATTGGAGCTTCCCCTGCCACCACCCGGCGAAGACATCGTCGGTCAGGTACAGGTGATCAAAGCCAAGTACGAAGACACCTTCGCCGACCTTGGCACCACCTACGATCTGGGCTATTCGGAAATGGTTGCGGCCAACCCGGGCATCGATGCCTGGCTGCCGGGCGCTGGCACCGAGATTGTCCTGCCGACCCGTTTCATCCTGCCGCCGGGCCCGCGTGAAGGTATCGTCATCAACCTCGCCGAATACCGTCTCTATTACTACCCGAAAGGACGCGACGTGGTGTACACGTTCCCGCTGGGTATCGGCCGCGAAGGCTGGGGCTCGCCGATCGCGCACACCTCGATCATCGCCAAGACACCGAACCCGACGTGGACGCCTCCGGCTTCGATCAAGGCCGAGCACGCCGCTGACGGTGATCCGCTGCCGAACGTGGTGCCGGCCGGTCCTGATAACCCGCTGGGGCCGTTCAAGTTCACCCTCGGCACGCCGGGCTACCTGATCCACGGTTCGAACAAGAAGTTCGGCATCGGCATGCGCACCAGCCACGGCTGCTTCCGCATGTTCAACAACAACGTGCTGGAAATGGCCGGCATGGTCCCGGTCGGCACCTCGGTGCGCATCATCAACGACCCGTACAAGTTCGGTCGCAGTGGCGGCAAGGTCTATCTGGAAGCGCACACGCCGCTCGACGACAAGGGCAACCCGTCGGTGGTCGACAAGCACACCGCGGTAATCAACGCGATGCTCAAGCGTGAAGACATCACCAGCAATTTGCGCATGAACTGGGATGTGGTGCGTGATGTGGTCGCCGCCGAAGACGGCCTGCCGGTAGAAATCGCCGTGCCGAATACCTCGGCGCCAATGGTGAGCAGTGCACCGATCGATCTGCAGCAATAAGAGCTGATTAAAAACCCGCCGATGCGTGCAGCGTCGGCGGGTTTTTTATTGCCCGGAGAAAAGCACCGGGCACAAAAAAGCCGACCCGGAAAACCGGATCGGCTCGATAACAATCCCGAGGGATTATTACTTGCGGCTAGCTTTTTCCAGCATGCGCAGAGCACGCTCGTTAGCTTCGTCAGCAGTCTGTTGTGCTTTTTGAGCAGCAGCCAGAGCTTCATCAGCTTTACGGTAAGCTTCGTCTGCACGAGCCTGGGAGCGAGCAGCTGCGTCTTCAGTAGCGGTCAGACGTGCTTCGGTTTCTTTCGATGCGCTGCTGCAACCGGTAGCCAGAACTGCGGCCAGAGCCAGAGCAGAGAATTTCAGAACGTTGTTCATCGTGTTCCCCTTCAAGGACTTTCAAATTAAGTGGCTGTCTCCTCACGATTGAGGAAATAGCCGGCGTACATACTACCCATTACTTGTAGTAAGTAAACTGACGTAGCGCAAGAAGCAAAAAAAATTGTAGGCGTTGATTCTTTTTCGAGCAACTTTTAACTGCGCTGTATAAAAAATATCCAGCTGCAAGCCCCGGCGTGAGCGACTCAAACGGAAAAAGTTCCCGCCCTCGTGCGCTGTTTTTGCGACTTCGGCTAAAGTCTTTCTAAATGAATTCGTCCACACTTTTGTTCAGGTTCTGCGAAGCGCTTCGCGTATCTTTGTTGATGTACAGGTGACTTTAAAAAAGGTTGCACGTCTTAAGTCTCAACATTCCGGCAATGTTCAGGCAAACGGCACGCAAAGATTGTCTTGCGGCCGAACCTGCGACCATCGATGCCAATGCACGCAAACCATCCGATGACGAGCGTACCTTGAGCATTTTCGCCAATGGTGCCTACTATTCAGCAGGTGTCAGATTGCGCGAGATCGGTGTGGCTCTTCTCAGTGTCCATCAGGCACGGGGTGGCGTAGATGTTCCTTCGCCGGAAAAACATCGGTAAGGTAGGGGTCACAATTCAAGACCCGCGAGGAGTAGTGATGAGCGAGGCGTTGTCCATCCACCATGACCAGGCTGGTCATCAATTCGAGACCACTGTGGACGGTCATCGTGCTTACCTGACCTACATGGATCTGGGCAAGCAGACCCTGGATATCTACCGCACCTTCGTGCCCAATGCCCTGCGCGGCCGTGGCATTGCCGCAGCGCTGACTGAACGCGCGCTGCAATACGCCGAAGAAATGGGCTACACGGTGATCCCGTCGTGCTCCTACGTCGAGCGCTACATGGAACGCCATCAGCGTCGCGCCGCGAAGATCTGAATCGCACACACAGAAACGCCGGACAATGTCCGGCGTTTTTTTATACCCGTAAAACCGTGCTTACGTGCGCTGACGCTTCGGCAATACGTCCTTGAGCTTGGCGTGCATGCTGCGCAAGGTGTTTTCGGTGGCGGACCAATCGATGCAGGCATCAGTGATCGACACGCCGTATTGCAGGTCGGCGAGGTCTTTCGGGATTGCCTGGCAGCCCCAATTCAGGTGGCTTTCGACCATCAGGCCGATGATCGACTGGTTGCCTTCGAGGATCTGGTTGGCGACGTTTTCCATCACCAGCGGTTGCAGGGCCGGGTCCTTGTTGGAGTTGGCGTGGCTGCAATCGACCATGATGTTCGGCTTGATCTTCGCCTTGTTCAGCGCCTGCTCGCACAGGGCCACGCTGACCGAATCATAGTTCGGCTTGCCATTACCGCCGCGCAGCACCACGTGACCGTAGGCGTTGCCTTTGGTGGTGACGATCGACACGCCACCTTCCTGGTTGATGCCGAGGAAACGGTGCGGGCTGGACACCGACTGCAAGGCGTTGATCGCCACGGTCAGGCCGCCATCGGTGCCGTTCTTGAAGCCGACGGCCGAGGACAGGCCGGAAGCCATTTCGCGGTGAGTCTGCGATTCGGTGGTACGCGCGCCGATGGCCGACCAGCTGATCAGATCCTGCAGGTACTGCGGGGAGATCGGGTCGAGGGCTTCGGTCGCGGTCGGCAGGCCTTTCTCGGCCAGGTCGAGCAGCAACTGACGACCGATGTGCAGACCGTCCTGGATCTTGAACGAGTCGTCCAGATACGGATCGTTGATCAGACCTTTCCAGCCGACGGTGGTACGCGGCTTCTCGAAATACACACGCATGACCAGATACAGGGTGTCGGAGACTTCCTCGGCGAGCACCTTGAGTCGATCGGCGTATTCGTGGGCCGCCTTGATGTCGTGAATCGAGCACGGGCCGATCACGACGAACAGACGGTGGTCGGTGCCATCGAGAATGTTGCGAATGACTTCGCGGCCCTTGGTGACGGTGCGCAGGGCGGCGTCGCTCAGGGGGATATCACGCTTGAGCTGATCGGGAGTGATCAGGGTCTCGTTAGAGGCGACGTTTAGGTCGTTGATCGGTAAATCAGCCATCGTTTACTCGTCAGGTCACGGGTGCCGGCCGCCAGCGATCCCCGCGCGGCGGAGCACAGCAGATTTAGCGCGTCGGGGGAGCCGAACCTTAGCGCGTCAGAGGCGGCTCGACAATGGGCAAACCATGCTTTAGTCCAGCGCTGGCTGCGCAAAAGCCTTGCGCAGGTTGTCGTGGGAGAACTCTTCGGCGTGCTCCTCGACCCATTGCAGGGCCAGCGCCTGACTATCCTGCAGATCGTCGTGGCTATCCTGCATGCGCGAATAGCGTTCGATCTGACACACCTGCTCACCCATTCGCGCGCTGAACAGGGTCTGTTCGTCAGTGAAGGCGATGCCCACCAGATAGCCTTTTTTACGCCGCAGACACCAAGCCACATAGCCCGGATAACAGAAGTCGGCATTCAGCGTCGGCATGCGTACTCGCAGTGCAGTGCCGTGGCGCCAGGCGCGGTGGTAATTGCAAGCGATGCCGCCGAGGCTGATAGTGTGCAGCTGTTGTCTGGAAATGCATTCAGGCTTGAGTAACGTCAATTCAACCGGCACTTCGTCCGGATGAGGAATGAAACGTCCCATGAGCACAGACTCCCTGTGTCGGCCATCTGACATTGTTTCCCCCAGTATAGTGGTCGAATCCGAGCTGACCGACTTCGACGCCGACCAGCGGCTGCTGGCGATGCGCGGGGTTTCTCTGGTGATCTTCACCAGCGTCGGCTGTGCCAGTTGTCGTTATGCCCGCGAGGTGTTGCCGGGATTGCCGCTGGCGATCGATCGGCTGTGCTGGATCGACGCCGGCAACAACGGCGGCCTGGCCGAGCGTTATCAGGTGTTTCATTTGCCGGCGCTGTTTGTGGTGCGCGACGGCGAGTTCTTTGGCGCAGTGCACAGCCGCCTGACGGTTGCCGAGCTCAACCAGGCAGTGGCACAGGCGCTGGGTCGAATTGCAGAGGAGTTGCCATGAGCGAGACAGTCAGCAAACCGGTGATAGGCATTATTGGCACCGGTGCGATCGGTGGGTTTTACGGGGTGATGCTGGCGCGTGCCGGGTTTGACGTGCACTTTTTGTTACGCAGCGAATTTTCCGCAGTGGCTGAGCGCGGTTTGCAGATCAACAGTGCGGTGCACGGGCCGTTGACGCTGAATCCGGCCAATGCCTATTCCGCTGCCGAAGACATGCCGCCCTGTGACTGGCTGCTGGTCGGCGCCAAGACCACCAGCAACGCCGGTCTTGCGCCGGCGATCATTCAGGCCGCCAAACCTGACGCAAAAGTGCTGTTGCTGCAGAACGGTCTGGATGTCGAAGACAGCCTGCGACCACTGTTGCCGGATTCGCTGCATCTGCTCGGTGGTCTGTGCCTGATCTGCGTGCACCGCGAAGGGCCGGGGCAGATCACCCATCAGGCCCTTGGCGCGGTGAATGTCGGTTATCACAGCGGCTCGGCCATTGATGAAGTAGCGCGCATGGCGATCGTCGAGGAGGGCGCCGGACTGTTCCGTGCCGCCGGCATCGACTCGCAGGCGATGGCCAACCTGCATCAGGCGCGCTGGCAGAAACTGGTGTGGAATATTCCCTATAACGGACTTTCAGTATTGCTCGGCGCGGGAACGCAAGCGCTGATGGCCGATGCCGACAGCCGCCTGTCGATTCAGGCGTTGATGGCGGAAGTGGTACAGGGCGCCCGGGCCTGTGGATACGAGATCCCGCCCGGCTATGCCGAGTACCTGTTCACCATGACGGAAAAAATGCCCGATTACTGGCCGAGCATGTACCACGACTTTGCACACAAACGCCCGCTGGAGCTGGAGGCGATTTACGCCCGGCCACTGGCGGCGGCGAAAGCGGCGGGCTGCGAGTTGCCGCGCATTGAGACGCTGTATCGCCATTTGGGTTTTATCGACCGACGCAATACCTGAGTCGGTTGTTCTGGGGGAAGGCATGGCCAATAACATCGATGACAAACTGGTGCTGGCGATTTCCTCGCGCGCCTTGTTCGACCTGAGCGAAAGCCACAAGGTCTACCTGTCGAGCGGAGTCGAAGCCTATCGGCAATATCAGATCGAGCACGAAGACGAAATCCTCGCGCCGGGCGATGCGTTCCCGCTGGTGGAAAAACTCCTGAGCCTGAACAGTCGCCTCGGCCGCGCGCGGGTCGAGGTGATTCTGGTTTCCCGTAACAGCGCCGACACCGGTCTGCGCGTGTTCAATTCGATTCATCATTACAGCCTGGCGATTTCTCGTGCGGCGTTTGTCGGCGGGCGCAGTCCGTATCCGTATCTGAAAGCGTTTGGCTGCGACCTGTTTCTCTCGACCCACGCCGAAGACGTGCGTGCAGCGCTGGACGCCGGGTTCGCTGCGGCAACGATTCTGTCCGGTGGCGCGAGCCGTGCGGCCAGTGATGAATTACGTATCGCCTTTGACGGTGACGCGGTGATCTTTTCCGACGAGTCCGAGCGCGTCTATCAGTCCGGCGGCCTGGAAGCGTTTCAGGCCAAGGAACGCGAATCGGCACGCGAGCCATTGCGTGGTGGGCCGTTCAAAGGCTTTCTGGCAGCGCTCAATCTGTTGCAGCGCGAGTTCCCCGATGACGATTGCCCGATCCGCACCGCGCTGGTGACTGCGCGTTCGGCGCCGGCCCATGAGCGGGTGATCCGCACCTTGCGGGAATGGGATATTCGTCTCGATGAGTCGCTGTTTCTCGGTGGCCTGACCAAATCGGCGTTCCTCGAAGCCTTCGCCGCCGACGTGTTCTTCGATGACCAGACCGGTCATTGCGAACTGGCTCGCGAAGTGGTCGCCACCGGCCACGTGCCCCACGGCATCAGCAACGAACCGCCGATCTAGAGCCTTTTCATTCAGGACGTTGCGTCGCACGTCGTACTCGCCAAGGCACTGCTAAGCTGAATCAATCTCCGCCATCGTTGGCTCGCGAGGAGGTCCCATGATTCGCTCAATGCTGTATGCCACCGACCTCGGTCTGTACGCACCGTTCGTGATGCAGCATGCCCTGGCCTTGGCGCGCACCTTCAATGCCGATCTGTATGTAGTACACGCGGTGGAACCCATGGGCCTGTTTGCCGAGTCGGTGCTGCAAAGCTATCTCGACGAACAGGCATTGAACGAATTCCATAGTCAGGGTCTGAAAACAGTCATCGCCAATATCGAACAACGGGTGCTCGACAGCTTTCGTGAAGAACTGGGGGACGACGGCGAACAGGATCTGCAGCGCATTCGCGCGGTGCGCGTGCTGCAGGGCGACCCGTCGCAGGTGATTCTCGACCAGGTGCACAAGCTCTCGGTCGATCTGCTGATCGTCGGCAGTCACAGCCATGGTGTCGGTGCGGAAACGCCGTTGGGGCGCACGGCGGCGCGGGTCCTGCAACTGGCCAAGGTGCCGGTCTATCTGGTGCCGCTGATGGAGCGCCGGCGGCGTGAGGATCGCTGAAGCAGGAATAATGGCGTTTTGATAAAAAAGTTCTAGATTTATTCTTCGAACCATTAATATAGTTATATACCGTCGCTGATGCCCGTGGCGTCTACCTGCTTTGAGGGATTGATATGAAGCTTCAACAACTGCGCTACATCTGGGAAGTGGCGCACCACGACCTCAACGTTTCCGCTACCGCTCAAAGCCTGTACACCTCGCAACCGGGCATCAGTAAGCAGATCCGCCTGCTGGAAGACGAGCTGGGCGTCGAAGTCTTCGCCCGCAGCGGCAAGCACCTGACCCGCGTCACCCCGGCCGGCGAGCGCATCATCACCACCGCTGGCGAGATCCTGCGCAAAGTCGAAAGCATCAAGCAGATTGCCCAGGAATTCTCCAACGAGAAGAAGGGCACCCTGTCGATCGCCACCACCCACACCCAGGCGCGTTATGCGCTGCCGCCGGTGATCAGCAATTTCATCAAGCAATACCCGGACGTGGCCCTGCACATGCATCAGGGCTCGCCGATGCAGATCGCCGAAATGGCCGCTGACGGCACCGTCGATTTCGCCATTGCCACTGAAGCGCTGGAGCTGTTCGGTGATCTGGTGATGATGCCGTGCTACCGCTGGAACCGCTGCGTGGTCGTACCCCATGGCCACCCGCTGACCAAGCTGCCGAAGCTGACCCTCGAAGCGCTGGCCGAATATCCGATCGTCACTTACGTGTTCGGTTTCACCGGCCGTTCCAAGCTCGACGAAGCCTTCAGCCATCGTGGCCTGACGCCGAAAGTGGTGTTCACTGCTGCTGACGCCGACGTGATCAAAACCTACGTGCGCCTGGGCCTGGGCGTAGGCATCGTGGCTAAAATGGCGGTCGATACCAAACTCGATAACGACCTGGTGGTACTGGATGCCAGCGAGCTGTTCGAGTCGAGCATCACCAAGATCGGTTTCCGTCGTGGCACCTTCCTGCGTGGCTTCATGTGCGACTTCATCGAGAAATTCGCCCCGCACCTGACCCGCGAAGTCATGGCCAAGGCCATTCAGTGCCACAACAAGCAAGAGCTCGAAGAGCTGTTCGACGGCGTCGAACTGCCCGTTCACTAAACACCCGCTTCAGAGCACCTCGGTGACAGCAAACTGTTGCCGGGTGCCCGCCACCAGAATCTCCACCTCATCGCCCGCGAACTTGCCCAGCAGGCTTTTGCCAAGCGGCGAGCGCGGGGTGATGACGGTGATCGGCTGACCGACCACGTCGACTTTCAGCCCCGCCGCATCCGGCGCCAGAAACAGCCATTGCTCGCGACCCTTTTCGTCCTCCAGACCGAGCAGGGCGCCGACTTCAATGCCGCGATTTTCATCGTAGGCACGCAACGTCAGGTTCTGACACAGCGCCAGTGACTGACGGATTTCCTCAACCCGCTTCGCCTGACCCGCCGCCAGATACGACGCCTCCAGCCCCAGCGTGTCGTACTTGTTTTCGGCGATGTTTTCTTCGTGGGTCGCGGTTTCGTAAGCGGTTTGCGCGGCGCGCTCGGCGATGTCGAGGTCGATGCGCAGCTTGTCGAGAATCAACTGGTGGACGCTGTGTTTGTTCATGATCAATCGCAGAATTGCAAAACGTTGGCGCGGCTCTTTTCGGTCGGCGCGGTCTGGTCCTGCTGCAGCCAGAACTGGCATTTCGGGTTCGACGCATTACGCGAATTGGCGCGCGCCTGATCCAGTCGGGCCTGCTGTTCATTCTTGCGCAGGTTTTCTTCGTACTGTTGGAACAGCGGACTTTGCGGTGGAATGTCCGGCTGAACCTGCACGGGCGCCACAGCCTGGGGATTGACGCGCTGCTGCACCGCTTGCGCGACAGGGGCCAGTTGCTCGGGAAAGATAAAGCGCGAAAGCAGCCAGCAGGTCAGCGCAATCGCCAGGAACCCCAGCCACAGGCCCAGCGCAATGCTGCCGGTCAGATGCAGCGCGCTAAGCTGAACAGGCAAGGGACGACGGGGATTGGGACGGTAGGGCATGGCGGCCTCCTGGCGGATGGTTGCGGGCAAGCGGCGATTGTCGCACGAAGATTAATCGCCGTCGGCTCTTCTGCGC
This sequence comes from Pseudomonas sp. Sample_21, assembly GCF_004307525.1. Classification (NCBI taxonomy): domain Bacteria; kingdom Pseudomonadati; phylum Pseudomonadota; class Gammaproteobacteria; order Pseudomonadales; family Pseudomonadaceae; genus Pseudomonas; species Pseudomonas sp. Sample_21. The sequence goes on from NZ_RCNZ01000140.1 coordinate 9,082, forward strand.
GAGCGCATTTATGCGGACAATCGAGGTTTTTTGCCAACGGGAGAACGGCATGCCTGAAGCGAAACCCCGCTGGGACATTTTCTGCACCGTGGTCGATAACTTCGGTGACATCGGCGTAACCTGGCGCCTGGCCCGGCAGCTGGTGGCCGAGCATGCCTTGCCGGTGCGCCTGTGGGTGGATGATCTGCGCGCGTTCGAGCGCCTCTGTCCTGAGATCGATGTCGATGTTGTGCAGCAGTGGCAGCAGGGCGTCGAGGTGCATCAGTGGCCGAGCGAATGGCTGCACGCCGAGGCGGCCGACGTAGTCATCGCCGCCTTCGCCTGCCAACTGCCCACTGATTACATGGACAGCATGGCCGCACGGGAAACGCCACCGCTGTGGCTCAACCTCGATTATCTCAGCGCCGAAGACTGGGTCACCGGCTGCCACGGCTTGCCGTCGGTAAAATACAAAACGGTGCAGAAGTTCTTCTTCTTTCCGGGCTTCAAGCCGGGCACCGGTGGCCTGCTGCGCGAACGCGGACTGCTCGAACAGCGTCGGCAGTTTCAGCAGGATCGGCCGGCCCAGCGACATTTCCTGCAAGCCTTGGGTATCGATCCTGCTCCGGACGCGCAACTGATCTCGCTGTTTGCTTATGAAAACCCCGGGCTGGCCAGTTGGCTGGACGTGTTGGCGGCCGATGCACGGCCGACTCACCTGCTGGTGCCGGAAGGGCGAATTATCGGCGATGTGGCGCGCTGGCTGGGCGTTGAAACCTTGATGGTCGGCGCGATTCACGTGCGCGATTCGCTCACCGTGCAAGTGCTGCCGTTCGTCCGTCAGGACCAATACGACCATCTGCTCTGGTGCTGCGATTTCAACGCGGTGCGCGGTGAAGACTCATTCGTTCGCGCGCAATGGGCGGGGCGGCCGATGCTCTGGCACATCTATCAGCAGGACGATGACATCCATCTGGACAAGCTCGACGCTTTCCTCGCGCTCTACACTCACGGCCTTTCACCCGCTGCGGCGCAGGCGATGAACGGTCTGTGGCGAGCATGGAGCGCCGGGCAACCGATCGGCGAGCACTGGCTGGCGGTGCGAAATCATTGGCCGGAACTCGAGGAGAACGCCGAAGCATGGTGTCTGGAACAGGCCTTGCAGGCGGATCTTGCCACGGCGCTGGTACAGTTTTATGTAAATTGGATATGATACGCGGCCTAGATTTTTGTAAATCCCATCCAAATTCGGATATTCGCAATGAAAACTGGTAAAGAACTCAAACCCGGTACCGTGATCCGTATCGACAACGATCCTTGGCTGGTTCAGAAAGCTGAATTCACCAAGTCGGGCCGTAACAGCGCGATCATGAAGACCAAGCTGAAGAACCTGCTGACCGGTTACAAGACCGAAACCGTTTACGGTGCGGACGACAAACTGGACGACGTGATCCTGGATCGTAAAGAAGCCACCCTGTCGTTCATCAGCGGTGACACCTACACGTTCATGGACACCACTGACTACACCATGTACGAGCTGAACGCCGAAGATATCGAAAGCGTTCTGCCTTTCGTTGAAGAAGGCATGACCGACGTTTGCGAAGCCGTGTTCTTCGAAGAGCGTCTGGTTTCCGTAGAACTGCCGACCACCATCGTGCGTCAGGTTGACTACACCGAAGGCTCCGCTCGCGGTGACACTTCCGGCAAGGTGATGAAGCCTGCCAAACTGAAGAACGGTACCGAGCTGTCGGTTGCCGACTTCATCGAAATCGGCGACATGATCGAGATCGATACCCGCGAAGGCGGTTCCTACAAAGGCCGTGCGAAATAAGCACTGCTTTTTGCGGAAAGAAAAAACCCGACCATTGAGTCGGGTTTTTTTGTGCCTGTAAGAAACACTCGCTCCCACAATGGGACGGTGATTACTTCAAGTGTTGCTTCAGCGCTTCAGAAGCCTGCAACATCGCCGAACGCACCGCCGGTACCTGGCTGACCACGTTGAGCAAACCGTAGTCGTGGATCATGCCGTTGTAGCGCACCGATGTTACCGGAACCCCGGCTTCGTCGAGTTTGCGCGCATAGGCTTCGCCTTCATCACGCAACACGTCGGCGCTGGCAGTCTGCACCAGTGCAGGCGGCAGGCCTTTGAGCTGTGCGGTGGTGGCGCGCAGCGGTGAGGCGTAGATCTCGTTGCGCTGCTTGGCGTCGGTGGTGTAGTTGTCCCAGAACCACTTCATCATGTTGCGGGTGAGGAAGTGCCCTTCGGCGTACTGGTTGTACGAACCGGTGTCGAAGTTGGCATCGGTCACCGGCCACAGCAGCACCTGGAATTTGATCGCCGGAGTGCCCTTGTCCTTGGCCATCAGCGCAACCACTGCGGCCATGTTGCCGCCGACGCTGTTGCCGGCCACGGCCAGGCGCTTGCCGTCGACATTGATCTCTTTGCCATGTTCCGCCACCCACTTGGTCGCAGCGTAGGCCTGGTTGATCGCCACCGGGTAATGCGCTTCCGGCGAAGGGGTGTAATTGACGAACACCGCCGCCGCCCCCGAACCGACCACGAGATCGCGCACCAGACGTTCGTGAGTCGGGAAGTCCCCCAGCACCCAGCCGCCGCCGTGGAAGAACATGAACACCGGCAGCTCACCCTTGACCCCGGCCGGCCGGACGATGGTCAGGCTCAGCGGTTGGCCATCGACCTGGATGGTCTTCTCGCTGACATCGGCTTTGGGCAACGTCAACTTGACCCCGGACTGCGCGCCGACCAGCACGGCGCGGGCATCCTTGGGTGACAGCTGCTCGATCGGCTTGCCGCTGCCTGAATTCAGCGCATCGAGGAATGCCTGGGTGTTTTGTTCGACATCACCGGCGAAAGCGCTGTGTACCGACAGGGCGAGAAGGGTACCGGTCAAGACTTTGCTGAAGGTGTTCATGTTCATTTTTCCTTGTTCGGGCCGGGGGCTTGAGTGATTACACAGTCACGTGCAGACGCACATCGACGTTGCCACGGGTGGCGTTGGAGTACGGGCAGACCTGGTGAGCGGCGTCGACCAGCGACTGCGCATCGGCTTGTTCCAGGCCCGGCAGGCTGATGTGCAAATCAATGTCCAGACCGAAACCGCCAGGAATCTGACCGATGCCGACATGCGCGGTGATTGACGCGTCGTCAGGAATCTTGCGCTTGGTCTGGCTGGCGACGAATTTCAGTGCGCCGATGAAGCAGGCCGAGTAACCGGCAGCGAACAGTTGCTCAGGGTTGGTCGCCGCACCGCCAGCACCGCCGAGTTCTTTCGGGGTGGCCAGTTTGACGTCGAGTACGTTGTCGCTGGAGATCGCACGACCGTCACGGCCGCCAGTGGAAGTTGCGATTGCGGTGTAGAGAGTTTGCATGGTGTGAGCCTCATTGGTTGTGGTTTTGCGCGCTAATTGTTTGCGCGCTAAGTAGGTGTGAAGAGAATGTATAGCGCTAATGTTTAGTGCGCAAGATAAATTTTTAATAAAGATCGCGTTTTGCTCAAGGGCATAGCGTGGAAGGGGCGGGTAAGGCTTGCTTTAGAGCGCTTGACGAGGGAATGCAGGCGGGAAAAATATTTTTATTGGCGCTGAAAATCAGTGTGGGAGCGAGCCTGCTCGCGAAGGCGGTGGAACATTCAACGACTCGCTGTCTGATCGGACGCTTTCGCGAGCAGGCTCGCTCCCACAGGGGAATGTAGCGGGGCTTAATTCAGGCTGTCTTGCAGATGTCCGCGCAGCGCTTGCAGCTCGGCCTGCAATTTCTGCAGACGTTCAAGGGTGAAGCCACTGGCGCCAAGAATGCACTGCGGCACGGTCTGCGCCTTGTCGCGCAAGGCGCGGCCCGCCGCGGTCAGTTCGACAATCACCACCCGCTCATCTTCCCGACTGCGGGTGCGGCTGAGCAGGCCTTCGGCTTCCAGACGCTTGAGCAATGGCGTCAGCGATCCCGGATCGGTCAGCAGGCGTGCGCTGATTTCTCCGACAGTCAAGCCGTCCTTCTCCCACAACACCATCATCGCCAGATATTGCGGATAGGTCAGGCCCAGCGCCTGCAACAGCGGCTTGTAGACCTTGGTCATCATCAGCGAGGTCGAATGCAGGGCGAAGCACGCCTGATTGTCGAGCAGAAGGTCGTCGCAGTTGTCGCGTTCGCAAGTCATGTCAAAGCCTTGATCGTTGATCGTTTTTTAATCTAGCGCTCGAATCTTTAAGGCGCCAGATAAATATGTCCGGCGTCAGTGCCGGGCGAATTGCCGTTGCAGCGCCAGATCCCACGGCGGCACCGGGCTGAAGCGGGTTTTCAGGTATTCCAGCAACAACCGACTGCGCGAATGGACCTGCTGTTCCATGCGCAGCGCGTAAATACCGGTGGACTCCGGCGGCGGCAGGCCGTTTTCGCAGAACAGTGGCACCAGTTCGCCACGCAGCAAGTATTCGCTGGCCAGCCAGGTCGGCAAGTGTGCGACGCCCAGACCCGCCGCCGCGCCACACACCAGGGCCTCGGCATTGTTGGCACTCAGCCGCACCCGCGATGGCCGGTGCAATTGCATTTGCCCGTCCACTTCGAATTTCCAGGCAAACGGCGGCGCAAGGCCCTCCCAGTCGAGCCCGTCGTGTTCACTCAACTGCGCCGGGTGCTCGGGCACGCCGCGCTGCTTGAGATAGTCAGGGCTGGCGCAGGCGACGCGGACCATGCTCGCCAATGGCGTGGCGACCAGGCGCGAGTCAGCCAACTGGCCGGTACGCAGCACCAGATCGACCTTGCCCAGGCTGCTGCCGGCCATGTCGCTGAAGCTGTCGATCAGATGCATCTGCACATCCAACCCCGGATACAGCAGGAGAAAATCGGCAATCACCGGCGCCAGATGCCGCCGCCCGAAGGCTGCTGGCGCATCGATGCGGATCAGGCCTTCCGGTGCACTGCTCAACGACACCGCTTCGGCCCGCGCCAGCTGCAACTCGGCGATGATCCGTCGCGCCCGCTCGGCAAAGGCCAGGCCGGCCGAAGTCGGAAGCACGGCATGGGTGCTGCGCACGAACAGCTGACTGCCGACGGCACTTTCCAGGCTATCGATGCGCCGGGCTACGGCGGAAGGTGTCAGCGGATGGCGGCGCGAAGCGGCAGAAAAGCTGCCACTCTCCAGCACATCGAGAAACAGGCCGAGCTGATCGGTCAATTGGTTGGGATTCATGGAAACCACGCTTGTGCAAAATCGGCATAGCCATTGTGCGCTGCTATGCGTTTCCCCGCTAGGCGCGAGTGCGTAGCATTGGCCGCCTGTCGTTAGAGGATTACCGTTGTGATGGATTTTCTGTTGTACCTGCTGTTCGGCGCCGCCCTGGGCACATTGGGCGGGATCTTTGGCATTGGCGGTGGCTTGATTGCGATTCCGTTGCTTGGCGTGTGGTTTGGGCTTGATCAGCAAATCGCCCAGGGCACGGCACTGGTGATGGTGGTACCGAACGTGATGCTGGCGCTGTGGCGTTATCACCAGCGCAATCGCATCGAATTGCGCCATGCGCTGCCGCTGGCGGTGATGGGTTTCTGCTTTGCCTGGCTCGGCTCGATCTGGGCGGTGGGCATTGATGCGCAGACCATGCGTATCGGATTTGTCGCCTTTCTGGTGGCGCTGTCGGCCTACAACCTGTTGAAGATGTTCGGTCCGCGACCAGCGCCGACTGCCGAGATGCGCTATTCGTGGCCGTGGCTGGGCGTGCTCGGCGCCGCCTCGGGGACCATGGGCGGTCTGTTCGGCGTCGGCGGCGCGGTGGTGGCCACGCCAGTGTTGACCAGCCTGTTCGGCACCAGCCAAGTGGTCGCTCAGGGATTGTCGCTGGCGCTGGCCCTGCCGAGCACTGGCGTAACCCTGGTGACCTATGCGGTGCACCACGAGGTCGATTGGACGATCGGCTTGCCTCTGGCGGTCGGAGGTCTGCTCAGCATCAGTTGGGGCGTGAAAGTTGCCCACGCCATGCCGGAAAAAATTCTGCGTGGGCTGTTCTGCGGCTTTCTGGTGCTGTGTGCGGTGATGCTCGCGTTTAAAGTTTGAAGCCATCGACAATGTGTTCGGCCAGGCACTCGGTGATCGGCGACGGGTTGTTCAGATTGCGGATCAGCATGATGCTCGCCTCGGGCAACAGCGGCAGATCTTCGGCGGCGCCAAGGATGCGCATGTCCGGGGTGATCAGACTCTCCAGTTGCGCGGTGATCGCCAGCCCTGCGCTGACCACGGCCATCAGCGCCGACAGGCTGCTGCTGTTGTAGGCGATGCGGTAATCGCGGCCCATCGCGTCTAGCGCATTGCACGCCCACAAGCGGCAGAAACAATCACTGTTGAACATCGCCAGGGGTAGCGGCGTCTGTTCATGGGCGCTGAAGTTCTGCGCCTCGGCCCAGACAAAGCGCTCCTTGCGCAGCAACTGGCCGATCTCGTTGCCCGGCTCACGGGTGACGATCGACAAATCCAGATCAGTGCGTTGCAGCAACTGCTTGCTCGACTCGCAATGCACTTCGATCTGGATCAGCGGATAGAACTGCGCGAACCGCGACAGGATCCCCGGCAGAAAACGCATCACGTAATCATCCGGCGTGCCGATGCGCACGGTGCCGACCATGTGCGGCTCGCGCAGCGTGTTGAACACTTCACTGTGCAGTTTGAGGATGCGCCGCGCATAACCGAGCAGCACTTGGCCTTCAGCCGTAAGCCGCACCTGACGGCCATCGCGCTCGAACAGCTGGCGCTGCAACACGTCTTCTTCCAGACGTTTCATCTGCATGCTCACCGCCGACTGGGTGCGGTTGACCATCTCGCCGGCACGGGTGAAACCGCCCTGATCGGCAATCGCGACGAAGGTGCGCAGGACATCGGTATCGATACTGGGGTAGGCGGACAATTGATGAATCTCCGTGATGCATGCCATCAGAAACATTCGTTGGATTGATCTTAGCGCTGGCGCGAGACTTGAGCCATCCACAAAAGGAGGCAAGGCGATGAAAGGTCAAAGAGAGTATGCAAGCCAAGAACAGCTGTCCGGCCATGGCCATATCGTGTCCGATCTGCTGCACAAATTCAGCCGTTGGTATGAGCTGCATCGTGAACGGGAAATGCTCGCCGGTCTGAGCGATGAGGCGCTGAAGGACATCGGCATCAGCCGCGCCGATGTCGAACACGAAACCGTGCGGCCGTTCTGGGACGACCCGATGCATAAATGATGAGGCTATCGCTACACAAACCCCTTTCAGGTGAGGTAGGTTGCGAGCAGACATGGAGGAATAAATGCCCGCGACAGTGTCCTTTTCCCTCAAACAGGCGCGACGTCTGGCGCTGGCTGCCCAAGGGTTCAACGGGCGCCAGCCGCCGACCGTCAATGCCAGTCATCTCAACCGGCTGATCGAACGGCTGGGCCTGCTGCAAATCGATTCCGTCAATGCCGTGGTGCGCTCGCACTACCTGCCGCTGTTTTCCCGTCTCGGTTCCTACCCCTCTGACTTGCTCGACCAGGCTGCCTGGAGTTCGGGGCGTCGGCGCACGCTGTTCGAATACTGGGGCCATGAAGCGTCGCTGTTACCGCTGTCGATGTACCCGTTGCTGGGCTGGCGCATGCAACGCGCCAAGCGTGGCGAAGACATCTATCAGCAACTGGCAAAGTTTGGTCGCGAACAGCAGGAAACCATCCGCCGCGTGCTGACTGCGGTTGAGGAGCGGGGCGCGCTGGGGGCCGGCAGTCTGTCGACCCGCGAAGACAAGGCCGGGCCATGGTGGGACTGGAGTGCCGAGAAACATGCGCTGGAATGGTTGTTCGCCGCCGGTGAGGTCACAGTGGCGGGGCGACGCGGTTTCGAGCGCTTGTACGATTTGCCCGAGCGAGTGATTCCGGCAGCGATTCTGCAGCAGCCCACGCCGGACGAGGCCGAGGCGCAACGCGGTTTGCTGTTGCATGCGGCGCAAGCATTGGGCGTTGGTACGGAAAAAGACCTGCGTGATTACTTTCGCCTGAGCCCTGCGGATGCGCGCCCGCGTCTGGCTGAGTTGGTTGAGGCGGGGCAATTGCAGATGTGCGAAGTCGCCGACTGGCGGCAGATCGCCTATTGCCTGCAGGAGCCCAAAGTGCCGCGCAAGGTCATTGCCAGTGCGCTGCTGTCGCCGTTCGACTCGCTGATCTGGGAGCGCAGCCGCACCGAGCGCCTGTTCGATTTCCGCTATCGCCTGGAAATCTACACACCGCAGGCCAAGCGGGTTTACGGCTATTACGTGCTGCCGTTTTTGCACAACGAGCGGATCGCAGCGCGGGTTGATCTGCGCGCCGAACGGGCGGCAGGGCAGTTGGCGGTGCATGCGGTGCATGAGGAAGAATCGGGACTGGACGAGGAGGGCATGCTGGCGCTGGCGCTGAATTTGCGGCGGATGGCGGGTTGGCTGGGGCTTGAGCGGGTGCAGTTGAATTGTCAGCGCGAGAGTGCGGGGCGGTTGCGGGTGGCATTGGCGCGGATTGAGGTTGCCTGAGCCGGCGCTTTCGCGAGCAGGCTCGCTCCCACAGGGAAACGCATTGCAAATGTGGGAGCGAGCCTGCTCGCGAACGGGGGCGACGCTGCCTAACGGCGAACTTGCTTCAGGGTCTCGGCAATCAAAAACGCCAATTCCAGCGACTGGTCAGCATTCATCCGTGGATCGCAGTGGGTGTGATAACGGTCGGACAAGCCGTCCTCGGTAATCGGTCGGGCGCCGCCGATGCACTCGGTGACGTTCTGCCCGGTCATCTCGATATGAATGCCGCCGGCATAGCTGCCTTCCGCTTCGTGCACCTGGAAGAACTGCTTCACCTCGCCAAGGATCTGCGCGAAGTCACGGGTCTTGTAGCCGCTGCTGGCCTTGATAGTGTTGCCGTGCATCGGGTCGGAGCTCCACAGCACCTGCTTGCCTTCGCGCTGGACCGCGCGGATCAGTGCCGGCAGATGATCGCCGACCTTGTTCGCGCCCATCCGCGCGATCAGGTTCAAGCGGCCCGGATCGTTGTCCGGGTTGAGCACGTCGATCAGGCGGATCAGGTCATCAGGGTTCATGCTCGGGCCGACCTTGACGCCGATCGGGTTGTTCACCCCGCGCAGGAATTCGACATGCGCGCCGTCGAGCTGGCGGGTGCGGTCGCCGATCCACAGCATGTGCGCCGAGCAATCGTAGTAATCGTTGGTCAGGCTGTCGCGGCGTACGAAGGCTTCTTCGTAGTTCAGCAGCAGCGCTTCGTGGGCAGTGAAGAAACTGGTTTCGCGCAGTTGCGGCGAGCTGTCCATGCCGCAGGCGCGCATGAACGCGAGGGTTTCATCGATGCGGTCGGCGAGGTGGCTGTACTTCTCGGCCAGCGCCGAGTTGGCGATGAAATCCAGGTTCCACTTGTGCACTTGATGCAGGTCGGCAAAACCGCCCTGGGCGAAAGCGCGCAACAGGTTCAAGGTCGCTGTGGACTGATGATAGGACTGCAGCAAACGCTCCGGATCCGGCACGCGGCTCTTTTCGTCGAAGCCGATGCCGTTGACGATGTCGCCACGGTAGGCCGGCAGGGTTACGCCGTCGATGGTTTCGTCGTTGGCCGAACGCGGTTTGGCGAACTGGCCGGCCATGCGCCCGACCTTGACCACCGGGCAGCCAGCGGCGAAGGTCATGACGATTGCCATTTGCAGCAACACTTTGAAGGTGTCGCGGATCTTCGCGGCGGAGAATTCGGCGAAACTTTCCGCGCAATCGCCGCCCTGCAACAGAAACGCGCGACCCTGGGTGACTTCGGCGAACTGGCGGCGCAGCTCGCGCGCTTCGCCGGCGAACACCAGCGGCGGATAGCTGGCCAGGGTCTGCTCGACCTGGCGCAGGTGCGCGGCGTCGGGGTATTGCGGTTGTTGCTGGATCGGCAGGGCGCGCCAGCTGTCAGGGCTCCACGGTTGGCTCATCACGGTCTCGAAGTTCATACGCAGGGAAGCGCCATGTTAGCAGCAATTAGTGCGTGACCTGCTCCCGCCCCATCGCCGACAATCGCCGCTTTGCCACGGCGCCACAGCGGTGCCATCGCGTCACCGCGCCCGGTGACCATCAGGAGACGAAATGACTGAGGAGCGCGTCGAGCATCTGCTCGCCGAAGTACAGGATGAGTTCGGCGTGATTCGCGTGCTGGAAGTGGCCGATTACCGCTTTCTCGAGTTCGGCGATGCGATCGAGCAGAGCTGCGTGTTCACTGCCGACCCGAGCTGGCTGGAGTACGACTACACCCGCGCGATGCTGATCGGCGCGCTGTGCCACGAGCAGCCGGAGAGCGCGCTGTTTCTCGGTTTGGGCGCGGGCACGCTGACCCAGGCATGCCTGAAGTTTCTGCCGCTGGAAGACGTCGAAGCCATCGAACTGCGCCCGGACGTGCCGCGTCTGGCCATCGAGTACCTCGGTCTGGATGACGATCCGCGGTTGTACATCCGCGTCGGCGATGCGCTGGAATTGCTGCCGACTGCCGAGCCGGCGGATCTGATTTTCGTCGACCTCTATACCGATGTCGGTCCCGGTGTCGGGCATCTGGCCTGGAGTTTTCTCGGCGATTGTCAGAAGCGCCTGAATCCGGGCGGCTGGCTGGTGATCAACCAGTGGGCCACCGACGATGGCAAGCCACTGGGCGCGGCGTTGTTGCGCGGGCTCTATCACCGGCATTACTGGGAGTTGCCGGTGAAGGAGGGCAACGTGATTCTGATCGTTCCGGCGGATCTCGATCAGGCGCTGGACATGCAGGCGCTGACCCAACGAGCCGAAGCGCTGGCGCCGCAGCTGGGTTATTCGTTGCAGTCGTTGATCAACGCGATTCGCCCGGCGACCTGAGCCGGCAGTACCGCCCCCTTCGCGAGCAGGCTCGCTCCCACATTTGAAATGCATTCTCCCTGTGGGAGCGAGCCTGCTCGCGAAGAGGCCCTGACAGGCAGCAGAATCTTCAGGCGCCTTTGAAGATCCCCGGACGCCGCTCCACCAACGATCGCACCCCCTCCCGGGCATCCTCAGTGGCGAGCAACTTCTTCACCAGCGCCGGTAACGCCTGCGCCGCCGCTGTCTCACCCTCATAACGCGCCTGTCGCGCTGACATCAAGGTCGCCTGCACGCCCAGCGGTGCCTGCCGGGCAATCCGTTCGGCCAGCTCGATCGCGCGGGGCAGCAAATCTTCGCTGGCCATCACTTCCTGGACCAAGCCCAGATGCAACGCATCGTGGGCATCGAACTCATCGCCAGTGAGCAACCAGCGCATCGCATTGCCCCAGCCGGCAATCTGCTGGAAACGCAAAGTCGCGCCGCCAAACGGAAAGATCCCACGCTGCACTTCCATCTGCGCGAAGCGGGTATTGCTCGCGCACAGGTTGATGTCCGCCGCCAGCATCAGCTCGATGCCGATGGTCAGGCAGTAACCCTGCGCGGCGACGATGACCGGTTTGCTCACCCGTGGGCCGACGAAAACGCCCCAGGGATCGCAGCCGCCGCTCGGAACCTGCCAGCCTTCGGCCAGGGCTGCGCTGGCATTGACCAGATCGAGCCCGGCGGTGAAGTGCTCGCCGTGGCCGAACACCACGGCGACCCGCGCTTCGCGGTCGGCTTCGAACTCGCCGTAGGCCAGGCTCAGATCGTTGAGCAGGTCGATATCGAAAGCGTTGCGCTTGGCCGCCCGATCGAGGCCGATCAAGTGCACATGACCACGACGTTCTCGGCTGACGCGGCCGGCGCAGGGCTGATTCATGGCTAAATCCTCGAGCAGGAAGGGCGGGTGCGCGGCGCTTTGCCGCAGATCGGTGAACCGTTTAAGCGTCATCGCCCGCAGGGCCGGGCCTTTGCAAAATAGACCGTTGCGCGATTATCCGCAAAACCCCGTTACACGGCGGTGACACACGGATAAGGGCCACAAAAAAAGCTCCCTTTTCGGGCGAAATCCGGTATAGTGCGCGCCGGCCTTTAACCGGGCCGCGTTTAGGTAGCGCATTTCCCGAAGTCAGCTTCGGCTGCACGTCCGCATTGCGGGCTCTTCCTTGACGATTCATCTTCATTCATTCGTTTTCGCAAATCCCCGCCGACAAAGCTGCCAGGGCGACTCTTG
>NZ_RCNZ01000118.1:0-21149 GCF_004307525.1 Pseudomonas sp. Sample_21
GACCCGCCCCAGCTCATTAGCGGCGCTGACCTGGTCAGGCGCGAACATCACGCCGAACGTCGACAACACGGCGTCGTAGCTTTCATCGGGAAAAGGCAAAGCCTCGGCATCGGCCACCTGAAAAATCACCTCCAGATGTTCGGCCCGGGCGCGATCCTGACCACGCTCTAGCAGTGCCGCGACGTAATCGGTGGAGGTCACCACACAACCGCGCCGCGCCGCTGCCAGGGTGGCGTTGCCGTTACCGGCGGCGACATCCAGCACCTGTTCATCACAGCGCAGATCGCAGGCCTCGGCGAGGCTTTCACCGACGATCTGCAAAGTCGTGCCGATCACGGCGTAGTCGCCACTGGCCCAAGCGACTTTCTGACGTTCCTTCAGGGCAGTGAGATCAATCGGGGTACTCATGACAGCGAGCTCCGTGGCAGAGAGAAAGCACAGGCTGCGACGCGGACCGTGCTTGCTCACTATCGCGCCGAGGCTGCCCGGCGTCCCTGTCAATCGTCCGGCAACCCCGTAAACCGGGCACTTTGCCGATGAGTGGTGAAGATCTGTCAAGCGCCTGATACACCTTGCGCATTGTCAGCGTTGCGGGATTGGTTTCTGATGCGGGCTCGCCCAAGCAAAGGACTCGACCGATGTCACTGCACCTCGACTGGCTCGCCGCGCACATGCAACACAGCGATCGCTACGCGGCGTGGATTCACCAACAATTCCACTACGAATACGCCGACCAGCCCCTGGCTCAATGGCAGCGCGAATTTGCCGAGGGCCAAAGCAATGGTGAATGGTCGTGCCTGATTGCCATGGACGGTGAACGCCTGCTCGGTGGTGCCGCACTGGCCCGCAACGACTTGGCTGATCGCGCCGATCTCGGCCCATGGCTCGCCTGCGTATTCGTTGATCCCGAGGCGCGCGGGCGAGGGTTGGCGGAGCAGCTGATTGAAGGGATTTGCGAGGCAGCAAAGCAGCGTGGGGTGTCGCGCTTGTACTTGCACACGCAAGACAAACACGACTACTACCGTAAACGCGGCTGGCAGCTATTGGAGGGTTTCCAGGCGTGGGAAAAACAACAATGGCTCATGGTCCGCGACCTGTGAGCCATTGGTTTTTTTTGATCAGGCTGCCGGTGCTTTCGCCTCCTCCAGCAACTGCTTGATCATCTGCTCCTGCTCGGCATAACGACCTTCACCGAAGTGGCTGTAACGCATCTGGCCCTTGGCGTCGATCAGGTAATGCGCCGGCCAGTACTGATTGTCGAAGTTGCGCCAGATCGCATAGTCGTTGTCGATCGCTACCGGGTAGGTGATGCCGAGTTTTTTCACCTGATCCTTGACGTTGTTGATGATGCGCTCGTAGCCGTATTCGGGGGTGTGCACGCCGATCACTATCAGGCCGTCCTTCTCGTATTTCTTCGCCCAGTCTTTGACGTACGGCAGGGTGTGCTGGCAGTTGATGCAGTCGTAGGTCCAGAAGTCCACCAGCACCACTTTGCCGCGCAGGGATTCGGCACTGAGCTCTGGTGAATTGAGCCACTGCACAGCGCCCGACAGCGACGGCATTGCGCCCCGAGCCTCGTCCATCATCGAATCGGCGCGGACCTTGCTGACGAAGTAGTCGACCACTTTCGGCACGTTTTCCAGGACGTTTTTCTCGACGCTGGCCACGCCCTCGGAAGAGGTATTGGCGAGCAGGGTTTTGTCGGCGCCCGTCGAGATCACCGCGACCGTAGCAAGCACCGCAACCCCGGCACCGCGACGCAACCAGCCGCTGAACGGGATCGACGGTTTCAGCCGATTGACCAGACCGCGCCCGGCGAAGATCAACGTGCCCAGCGACAAGGCACTGCCGACGCCGTAAGCCAGCAGCAACAGGCTGGTCTGCGCATTGGCGCCTTGCAACATCGCGCCGGTCAGAATCACCCCAAGGATCGGCCCGGCACACGGCGCCCACAACAGGCCGGTGGCGACACCGAGCATGATCGAGCCCATCGGTCCGGCACGTTTACGCGTGTCCTGATCGAGACGATTGCCGAGCGCGACAAACGGCCTGGTCAGCCAGTCACCGACGCGGGCCGAGATCAGCGACAGGGCGAACAGCGCCATGACCAGCAAGGCGACGTGGCGGCCGGTGTTGCTGGCCTGGATCACCCACTCGCTGCTGACCACCGCGAGGCTGGAGATCAGCGCGAAGGTCAGCGCCATGCCGGCGAGGGTCAGGAAGATCGAGGAACGGGTACGGTTTGCGCCAGCGAACAGAAACGGCACCACCGGCAGGATGCACGGACTGAGAACGGTCAGCAGACCGCCGAGAAATGCGATGAGGTACATAAGGGGTCACCTTGGAATGGGGGCTGGGCACGCAACCGGCCAGCGAGGGAAACGTCCCCTCGCTAGCTCGCTTTATTTACACCGTGGCTCATGCAATCTGGCCGTCGAGCAACTGCCCTTGAGGCGTACGACTGGCACCGTTTTCCGCGACCAGTTGGCCTTGCGGTGTACGGCTGGAACCATCAGCGGCGACCATCTGGCCTTGCGGTGTGCGGCTGGAACCGTCAGCGGCAACCATCTGCCCCTGCGGCGTGCGGCTGGAGCCGTCAGCGGCGACCATCTGCCCCTGCGGTGTGCGGCTGGAACCGTCAGCGGCAACCATCTGCCCCTGCGGTGTGCGGCTGGAGCCGTCAGCGGCGATCAAGGCATCGCTGCCCTCCTTCGCCACGGTGGTCAGCTGGAAGCAGGTGCTGCTGGCGCAACTGCTCTGCTCCACAGCACTGTTGGCGTGGGCGGCGGCACCGGTGAAGGCGAAGGCTGCTGCGGTCAGAAAGCGCGAGACGTTGTTCATGGCAAAACTCCTTGCAGAAAAAGTAGGGATGACTCAGTTCTGGTTGTTGCAGCCGTCAGCGAATTTGCTGTAATCCAGCTCGCGGGTTTTGCCGGCGGAATCGAGGTAGGTCATGCGCGCCTCGGTGATGCCGCAGGTCACCGAGGTGTCTTCGGTCATCGACAGCACTTTCTGGATATCCAGATGCGTGCCGTAGGTGTAGGTTTGCCGGCTGACGTCAGCTTCGGCGTGGGCCGACAGGGTGCAGATGTTCAGAGCGGCGAACAGGCAGGCGGCGAATACGGATTTGTTGTTCATGGTGTAGTCCTCAAGGCTTCAGTGGGTTTGAGCCGAGGCGGTCTGTGTGTGCCTCGATGGAGCCTATTTGAGGCCTTCGAGGTATCGCGTCTGTGTCAGGAAAGGACGAGAATCACTCGTTGTGTATCCATGCAGCGTGTAGATACAGAGCGATACAAAACCCCGAAAAAATCGTGATTTTGCGTCGGTGTGTATCCGCCGCTGCGGCAGATACACTGCAATACAAAGGCAGGCAGGCGTGCGGTCTACGGCGCTATAGACTGCACGGCATTCCCCCTTTGACAGAGGCTTGAACCGATGGAACATGTCGATCACATTCTCATCGTCGACGACGACCGCGAGATCCGTGAACTGGTAGGCAACTACCTGAAGAAGAACGGCCTGCGCACAACAGTGGTCGCCGATGGCCGGCAGATGCGCAGCTTCCTTGATGCCAACACCGTCGACCTGATCGTGCTCGACATCATGATGCCCGGCGACGATGGCCTGCAGCTGTGCCGCGAATTGCGTGTGGGCAAACACAAGGCGACGCCGGTGCTGATGCTCACCGCGCGCAACGATGAGACCGATCGCATCATCGGTCTGGAAATGGGCGCCGACGATTACCTGAGCAAACCTTTCGCCGCCCGCGAACTGCTGGCGCGGATCAACGCCGTGTTGCGCCGCACGCGCATGTTGCCGCCGAATCTGGTGGTCACCGAAGCCGGACGCCTGCTGGCGTTCGGTCGTTGGCAGCTGGACACCTCGGCCCGCCACTTGCTCGACAGCGACGGCACCATGGTTGCCCTCAGCGGCGCCGAATACCGCCTGCTGCGGGTGTTCCTCGACCATCCGCAACGGGTGCTCAGCCGCGATCAACTGCTCAATCTGACCCAGGGCCGCGAGGCCGATCTGTTCGATCGCTCGATCGATCTGCTGGTCAGTCGCCTGCGTCAACGCCTGCTGGACGATGCTCGCGAGCCGGCCTATATCAAGACCGTGCGCAGTGAAGGTTATGTGTTTTCGCTGCCGGTCGAACTGCTCGGAGCTTCGGCATGAAACTCAAGCTGCAATGGCCGCGCACCCTCGCCTCGCGCCTGTCGCTGATCTTCCTGATCGGGCTGATTCTGGCGCAGGGCCTGTCGTTCGGCGCGCAGTATTACGAGCGTTACCAGAGCGCGAAAAGCACCATGCTCGGCAACCTCGAAACCGACGTCTCGACGTCGATGGCCATCCTCGATCGCCTGCCCGCCGCCGAACGCGAGGCCTGGCTGCCGCGTCTGGCCCGGCGCAATTACGGCTACCTGCTCAATGAGGGCGAACCGGGCATGCCGGTGACCTCGGCTGAAAAGTCCGTCGCGATCGCCTCGATTACGGCGGCCATCGGCGACACTTATCCCATCGTGTTTACCGAAGTTCCCGGCGGTCCGAGACAACATTTCCAGGGCCACTTGCGCCTGAGCGACGGCAGCCCGGTGACCATCGATATCCGCCCGGCGATGGTGCCGTTGTCACCGTGGTTGCCGGTGGTGCTGTTGGGCCAACTGGCGTTGCTGATCCTCTGCACCTGGCTCGCCGTGCGCATTGCCATCCGTCCCCTCACCCGCCTGGCCAACGCGGTGGAAACCCTCGACCCCAACGCGCACCCGATCAAACTCGACGAGCAAGGGCCGACCGAAGTTGTCCACGCGGCACGGGCGTTCAACGCCATGCAGACGCGCATCGCCGCCTACCTGAAAGAACGCATGCAACTGCTCGCGGCGATTTCCCACGACCTGCAAACGCCGATCACCCGGATGAAACTGCGCGCAGAATTCATGGACGACTCGGTCGAGAAAGACAAACTGAGCAGCGACCTGGGCGAGATCGAACATCTGGTGCGCGAAGGCGTGGCCTACGCTCGCAGCGTTCACGGCGCCACCGAAGAAAGCCGGCGTACTGATCTCGACTCGTTCCTCGACAGCCTGGTCTTCGACTATCAGGACATGGGCAAGGACGTGCAGCTCGGCGGCAAAAGCAAAGCGGTAATCGAAACCCGCCCGCAGGCCCTGCGCCGGGTGCTGGTGAACCTGACCGACAACGCCCTGAAATTCGCCGGCGCCGCGCAATTGCAGGTCGAAGCGCAGGGCAACAGCCTGTCGGTGAAAGTCCTCGATCGCGGCCCGGGCATCGCCGAGGCCGAACTGGCGCAGGTACTGGAACCCTTCTACCGCGTGGAAAACTCGCGCAACCGCGACACCGGCGGCACCGGGCTCGGACTGGCGATCGCCCAGCAATTGGCCTTGGCGCTCGGTGGCTCGCTTATGTTGAGCAATCGTGAAGGTGGCGGGTTGTGCGCTGAACTGAAGTTGCCGCTGCCACGCTGAGAAAAACACCGACTAGACTCATTCATTACCCAGTCGAGGGGGCCGCAGGACGTCTGCTGTGCCCTGCCCCAATCCGTGACCACCGCCCGGTGGCGCCTGCCTCGACATTCAACGCCGCCGGACGGTGATCCTGTTTCAGGAGCACACGTGATGAATGAGGCGAAGCTCAACGAATTCATGGGCAAACTGGTCAACGACATGGGTGGTGCGGCGATGCTGGCCAATGTCATTGTCGGCGAAGAACTCGGTCTGTACCGGGCAATGGCCGACAGCCAACCGATCAGCCCCGAAGCCCTCGCGGCGAAAACCACCTGCAATCCCCGCCTGGTACGCGAATGGCTCAGCGCCCATGCCGCATCGGGCTATATGGAACACGTTGACGGTCAATTTCGCTTGCCTGAAGAACAGGCACTGGCGCTGGCCGTGGAGGATTCGCCGGTGTATGTCGCTGGCGGTCTCGGCGTGGTGGCGTCGTTTTTCCATGACAAGGACAAACTGGTCAAGGTCATGCGCGGCAATGGCGCCTTGTCTTGGGGCGATCACCACCCGTGCATGTTCAGCGGCACTGAACGCTTCTTCCGCCCCGGCTACAAAGGTCACCTGATTGCCGAATGGCTTCCGGCCCTGGACGGCGTGGTGGCGAAGCTGGAACGCGGGGCCAAGGTTGCCGACATTGGCTGCGGTCACGGCGCCTCGACAGTGATCATGGCTCAGGCGTTTCCGAAATCGCAGTTTGTCGGCTTCGACTTCCACGCGCCGTCAGTCACAGTCGCTACGCAACGGGCCGAAGAAGGTGGCGTGGGCAATCGCGCCAGATTCTTCGAGGGCACGGCGAAAAACTATCCCGGCGGCGACTACGACCTGATCTGCTTTTTCGACTGCCTGCACGACATGGGCGACCCGGTCGGCGCCGCTCGCCACGCTTATGAGTCGCTGAAGGACGATGGCACGGTGTTGCTGGTGGAACCGTTCGCCAACGACAAACTGGACGACAATCTCAACGCGGTCGGGCGCCTGTTCTACGCCGCCTCGACGTTTATCTGCACGCCCAATTCGCTGTCCCAGGAAGTCGGCCTCGGGCTCGGTGCGCAGGCCGGTGAATTGCGCCTGCGCAAAGTCTTTGTCGAGGCCGGGTTCAAGCAGTTCCGCCGCGCCACGCAGACACCGTTCAACCTGATTCTGGAGGCGCGCAAGTAACCCGTGCGGATCGCGTGCTAACCTGCCGGCACTACCCATTCTGGAGTGCTGAGCATGCTCGATAGCCCGATCCGCGAACATCTCGATATGCTGTTGCAGGCCATGGCCGACGATAAATTCCTGATATTGACCGGCGCCGGCATCAGCACGCCATCGGGCATTCCGGACTATCGCGACAGTGACGGCGTCCGTCGCGGGCGGCAGCCGATGATGTATCAGGAGTTTCTCGCCGCCCCGGAATCACGCCGGCGCTACTGGGCGCGGGCCATGCTCGGCTGGCCGCGCGTGCGAAAGGCCCGACCGAATGCCGCGCATGAGGCGCTGGCGACGTTACAGCAGCGTGGCCGGATCAGCGCTTTGATCACGCAGAACGTCGATACCTTGCACGATCAGGCCGGCAGCCACGATGTGATCGAACTGCACGGCAGCCTGCATCGAGTGCTGTGCCTGGATTGCGGGCAGCGCAGCGAGCGCGACGCGATCCAGCGCCAGATGGAGGCACACAATCCCTACCTGAGTGGTGTTGATGCGGTGCAGGCGCCGGATGGCGATACCTTGCTCGACCCGGCATTTGAAGCGCGCTTTCAGGTACCGCAGTGCCCGCATTGCGCGGGTGAGCGGATGAAACCGGATGTGGTGTTTTTCGGCGAGAACGTGGCGCAACCGACAGCCGCACGGGCGCTGGCCGCCGCCGAGAATGCGGCGGGTTTACTGGTGGTGGGATCGTCGTTGATGGCGTATTCGGCGTTTCGCTTGTGTCGGGTGATTGCCGAGCATGGCAAGCCGTTGATGGCGATCAATCTGGGCAAGACCCGGGCGGATGATCTGCTCGATTTGAAGATTGAAGGCTCGTGTGAGGAGCTTTTGCCGTGGTTGGTGGAGGAGCTGGGGCGGTGAGTTTTCGAGTATTGCGCTCGACTTGAGATTTGCCCCTCACCCTGGCGCTTTACTTGTACGTACCAGCCTGATGAGGCCGGGAGTGGCCGACGTTGATGCCTTGGCTCATCAGCCAAACTGCCCCTTTAACTATATTAAAAAAGTGAAACCATCAAAACTCAGGGTATCGCCTCTGCTCGATGTTATTTTCATCTTTTTTACATTGACGGCACTAAATTCAACCAACTGAGAACCAAAAGGATTTACTTCCAAAGCTGCATTTCCCAAATAATTACCCGCCCGATCAAAAAAGTTAACCACGTTAGCGAAGTCCACTCCAGCGCAATAAAAACTGACTTTTGAATAGGTAAATTTAAATTCAAACCTTATCTCGGAAAATAGCGACGCCACTAAAAACTTCCCCCGAATTTGCGTTGGTGAATCTGCGGGCGTTTGGTTAATCAAAACTTTAGAGGGGGGCGATGCAGTTATTTCCATCCCAGGGGTATCGATATAAGAGGCGTAATCTCCGACATCAAGAGTTTCAAAATTTTCTCCCAATACCGGAGCTATCACGCTGAAAACTATTGGTGGAGCTGAAACCGGCCCGCTGCCATACAAAGCTTTGGCGGTATAGACATATCTCACAGCAGACAAGTCATTTACTTGTCGAGTCCAATTACCGTCAGCGTCCACAGTCACCGCTGTTCCAACCACAGCCACGCCATTGTAAAGCTGGATTTTCTGGCTTGCCGACGCCGTACCACTCAGGACGACACTCGTCTCGACCGTATCTTCTCCGTCACGAATTTCCTCACCACTCAGCAAGCCTTTTACCGAGGTGATTACCGGAGTCAGCGCCACTAAGGCCTTGACGATGTACTTCATCCTCTGAAACGTCAGCGCCTCCGCCTCCACTTGGCTCCCACCTAACCCAGCCTTAAACTCCACAATCAACTCGCTCCCATCCTTCAAATTCTGCAGCGCGGCAAGCGGGATCGGGTGGGTGTAATAGCCTTGGTCGATCCATCTCTGGTTGGTCTGTGAACTCGGCGGTTGCCAGAACGTCTGGGTGTAAGGACTGCCGTCGCTATTGGTGCCGCTCAGGCGCAGCCAGACGTACTGGCGCAGCGCGATCAGCGGCCAGCTGTTCATACTGATGGTCGCGTCGCTGGTCGACTGGCTGACGTCGAACTCCGGTCCCTCACCGCCGTTGGCTGCTTGCATGATCCGCGGGCGCCCCATGGCCGGGTCCTGCTGTGCAATCGGCTGCACCGCCAGAATGAATGGCTTGGAATCCTTCGGTGAGCCATTTCGAATCACGGTGTAATGCACCGTCACCGGCCTGTTCAGATTGAACGCCAGCACCCCATTGGGCAATGGGACTGCACAGTCACCCTGGGTGGTCACCTGGACGGGTTCGGTGGTGTGGCTCCCGGCTCCGGCCGTACCTGTCCAGGTCACGCTTAATTGGGTACCAACCATGTTGTCGTAAGCAGGAACGATGGCGGTCAACGCCTTGGCCTTGAGCGGATCGAGGCTGTTGTCATCGGCCTCCTTGATGCGAGGAGCATTCAGCTCCACGGCCGTGCCGATCAGCAGCGGCTGCTCCATCGACGCAGGCAACGGTTGCCCGTCTCGGGTCACGATGTAAAAAACCTTTACCGTTTGGTCCTTGTTCAGATCGACGTATCTTTTCGCCACAGGAAATTCCACTTCCTTTGCGCCCCAGTTGGCCGGGACCTGGAACCAGTCGGTGAAATCCAGCATACCGTCCAAGTGGACGTCGATGCGATCGCCGGTTTCGATGTCGTAGTTGACCCGAATATAGGTGCCGTCGACCGGCACCGCTTCAGGATCCAGAGTGTCCCCTTGGGCGAAATCCACCGTCGGTTTGGGCAATTTGGCACCAAGGCTTTTGACTTGCAGCGGTAATTGATAGGAAGGCAGGGTTTCACCGCCGCTTTTGGTCAGGGTGTAGCTGACGGTGAGCGTGCCCCCCTGCAGCGGCGTAATGTGGATCGGCGAGACACGACGCTCGATGCCGTCTTGCGCGCCGCTGCCCGTTACCGGGATTGGAATGGTGTGCGGCAGGCTCGCTCCGCTCGCCGTTTTGCCGTCCCACAGCAGGAGGATAGAGTCGCCCCCCTCGATCAGATCATGTTTTTCGATGCGTACCAGAGCGCCTTCAGGCGGCAGGCTGGCCGGGTCCAGTACATCGCCTACCACCCCCTCGACGCTCGGTGCCGACAGTTGTTCGACCTGGCCGATGATTTGCACCGTGGTCCGTCGCGAGCGCCGGGGTGTGCCGACAAGTGGAATTACCTCATAACGCACCACGGCATTGCCTTGGGCAATGGCCCGGACCTTGTCGTTGGGAATATCGAAATCAAGTGGCCAGCCGATGTCTTCGGTCTTCACTTCCTTATCAAGTTCCACCCTGACTTCCAGGCCTTCGGCGGTGTATCCGAGCCAGTACAGGTACACCCGATCACCCGGGTCCATACGCTCGGTGTACACCGGGGTTTGCACCTTGGCATCCTGGTTGCCCAACTTGACCAGCTCGATGACACCGCTGACGGCATCCACCACGCGCGGCGCGGCGAGCAGGTTCCCCCCGGCCTCGACATCGGTCGTGACATGCAGCGACCAGCGCGACCAGTTGTTGACCTCGTCACGGATGTCATAGCGCACGATGACCCGGCCAGGGGCGGCGATCAGCGAAGCCTTTTCCACTCGAAAATCCACCGGTTTGCCCACCTCGGACGTGGTCAGCGGCGGGTGCGTCTGGCGCTGACCGCCCCAGTCGCACTGGATGATGTCGCCGACGGCCATATTGTCGTAGACGCCACAGGTCACGGTAATGCCGGGTTCGGCGATGGCGTCATCGATCAGAGGCGGGACGCCGGTGGGCGCGCGCAGGTTTTCGTTGATGTATTCGGTGCCGGCATCGTCACCGGTATTGCCGCCAGGGAGCAGGCGCTTGACCTTGACCGTGGCCGGCGGTGAGGGATCGGTCTGGCCGCCAATCGCAGCGGTGACAAAATATTGGTAGGTGTGCAATCCGTCGGCGTGTTCGAGGATGTCCGCAGGGTCGACATCCAGGGGGATGACGCCAGTGCTCAGATGATTGGCATCGACCGTGGTGCTCTCCGCCGGCAGTTCCTGCCACTTCAGTTCGACGAGGTCATTAAGTTGTACGGCGCCGGGCTGCAGGACAATCTGCACACGCACCGGGCTCTCAGGATCGTTGAGGTCTTGCCAGCGCAAGCCACCGTTGGCAATCGCGGCTGGGATGGAAGGCGCATTGAGCGCCAGCGGCTTGTTTTCGGTGAGCGCCGGGACAGACACTTCTTTGATGGTCATGATTACATTCCTTGTGAAAGTCCAGCGCGGCGACATGCCTCGCAGGCGGGCAACGCTAATAAAATTCCGGACACCAACTGTCACCCGGCTTCTTGACGTCGCAATTCACTCGCTTTTTGCGCGAGGTCGTCGGCCCGCTCCCGTTGCTGACGATCAACCAGGCCTCGACACTGCCGCGGCTGCAAACAGCGAAGTGGTGCCGCGCCGGCACTGGAAAATCGAAGTAACCGCGGGTGAGGTCTTCCTGGGTCATTACAGAGGGCGGCTGCGGGTTATAGGACGCTTTGGTGACCGGATTACCGCCGACATCCAGCGTGTCGTAGCCGACAAAAAACAGTTCGATGGCATCACCCACGGCTGCGTGGGTGTAAGTCAGGGCGATTCGAACCGGGTTATGCAGACCGGCGGGGCCTTCGATCAACTGATTGAGGCCGATGGCGCCATTGACGTTCAGGACCGGAAATTCCGGCTCGCCGATAAATCCGTCCCCCGGTAACTGACCGGAACCAATAACGGTTGCTGTGGCAGTGGCCGATTGGCCGACCGGCAGCCCCCCGCGCTTCACTACATAGGAGGCGCGAACATCGCTGCCGGTAACGAACAAGTTGTTCGGCACCTGTATGACACAACGCCGCAGTTGCCCACTGCCATCGGCCTCGATAATGCCGCTAAGCGGAAACGAATGACCGGGCGGGGTGACGGTGACCAAACCACTGATGCTGTCATTCATCTGAAAGGTCGGTAATCGCGGATTGACGATGACCGACAGAGGCCTTCCCCCCAGCTCGTCGCGATCAATGATCTGCGCATCATCGGTTTCGTCATTGGGATTTTCACGGAAAATCGGCGCGTGAAACGCGACTCGGTCGAGGTCGACGTTGGCGACAATCGCAGCGGACTCACGGCTGTACTCGGTGGGGTTGTTCAATTGCGTGATCACGGTATAACGGATTTCGAACAAAGGGCTGTTACCCGCTTGTTCAAACATGGCTTGGGTCAGCGTAATGATGATCGGCTTGCCCTGCTCTTCAGGTTTGAGCACATGAGTGAAGCGACGGCCATTAAGCTTCAGGATGATTTTGTCGTAGGCATGATCATGCGGATAATCCAGCGTCAACTTTACCCCGGCGGCGGCCTCGTCCCGGCCAATCTGCGGCGGGTTGCCCAGTTCAGGCGGGAGAGTGATTGCCAGAAAAGGATGGTCGCAAGTACCCGGCACGTTTTTACCGCCGGGTGGCTGATAGTGATAAAGCGCCCAGGCGTGGGTTGATGGACTGCTGTTGCCGCTGCTGCGCTTGACCACGTAGTAGAAAACATTGATGCCTTCAACGAACAGCGACTCGGCAACGTCGAAAATCACAGGCTGATCAGGGACGTCTGGAACGATGACATCAACCAGCAGCGGGACTTCCTCGTCCAGTGCCACTGTGTATACCGATATCGATTGGTACTCTCCCCTTGGAGGGTCGATACGTGCCGAGGTCGCGCTGATTTGTGGAGCATTATCCTTGAATGCGCTGTGGGCCAGGCCTTCCAACGGGACTCCGCCTGGCACATCCGGCTCGACAATTACCGGGGAGATGCCCGCCTCGAACTTGATGGGGAACAGGGTTGAATCGAAGTCGAAGTCCGACATGGGGGCGTCCTTGTTTGCAATTCGCTGAGCGTGCAATGCTTGGACGCTATTACCCCTCGGGGGTGTTGCGCTGTCTACTGTCAGAAATTACAGGTAGGCGGGGCAATCCGACGGGCGGTCGGTTAGCCCCAGCGGCCCCTCACCCTGGCCCTCTCCCGAGGGAGAGGGAACTGACCGAAGTGTTCTGGCTTAGTGCGCCCGATCCAGCCCCGCCAGCAATGCGCTGTCGTGGCTGTAGATGTCCGGCGCATAACGAACATGGCCGCTGCTGTCGACTTGCGCCGTCCAGTAGGTCATCAGGATCGGCACCGGCGCCGACAGGCGAAATTCATGGGTGGTGCCGGTTGCCAGCAAAGTCTCGGTGCGGGCTTTTTCCGCCGGGGACAGCAGCAGATCGCGCAGTTGCAGCGGGTGCTCGACCCGCACGCAACCGGAGCTGAACGCCCGTGGGCCTTTTTCAAACAGCGCCTTGCTCGGCGTGTCGTGCAGGTAGACCGAGAACGGGTTGGGGAAACGGATGACCATTTGCCCCAGCGGATTGCGCGGGCCGGCGTCCTGACGCAGGAGGATGTTGCCGGGGTTGTCCCAGTCGATGTCCGCCGCCGCCAGAGGCTGGCCGTTGGCATCGAGCACTTGCAGGTTCTGACGGCTGAGGAAGGTCTGGTCCTTGCGGATTTCCGGCAGCTTGTCTTCTTTCCAGATGGTCGGCGGTACGGTCCAGGTCGGGTTCAGCGTCAGGCGGGTGACGCGGGATTTGAGCAGCGGCGTCTGGCGTTCGGCGCGGCCAACCTGGGTGCGGGTCTGCCACACCGGTTGACCGCTCTGATACAGCGTCAGCTCAGCGGCGGCCACGTTGACCACCAGGCCACTGGGCTCCATGTCCTGGGCGATCCAGCGAAAACGTTCGAGATTGACGCGCAACTGATCGCGGCGGGTCAGCGGGCTGATGTTCAGCTCGGCAATCGTGCCCGGCCCGACCACGCCGTCAGCCTGCAACGAATGGCTGGCCTGAAAGTGCTTCACGGCTTCCACCAGCACGTCATCGTAGGCGTTGTCCGGTGTCACCAGTGCGTGTGCCAGATAACCTTCGCTGTACAAGCGCCGGGCCAGTTCCGGCACGCGCGGGTCTTCCATCGCCGGACGCAGCAACGGGCCGTTGCCCACCGGCTGCCATTGCGGCAAGGCTTGCAAGCGTTGCGCGGCGTACATCTGACGCAGGCTTTGATATTGCGGCAGATGCGGACGCGCCAGGTCGAACGCCGCAGCAATATCGTTCATGCCCGGCACGGCAATGCTGAGCAATTGCGCCTGACGGTCGGTCGGCGGGCCGTCGACACGCCACAGCGGTTCGAAATGCGATTGCAACAGACGGCCGTAATGCAGATCCTGCAAGGCCTGCAGGTAGTTGCGGCTGATGTCGATGTCGGCGCACAACTCGCCATCCTGCGGCGGCGTAGTGGCCACGGCGTAGCGATTCGGATTCAACCCATCATCGGCCAGCAGCTGCAATTGCGCGCGCAATGCCGGCAAGCGTGCCGACTCACTCGCCCACACCGGCATCCAGTCCTGCTGTTCATAAAACGCCTGCAATTGGCTCAACGCCGGGCCATTGAGACGCGGAGCGATGGCCGGGCACGACTGCGCCAGGCTGATCAAAACCGCCTGCAACGGGCTGCGCGGCTCGACCGGCAATTGCGTTTCAGGCGTCGGCAGGGTTTCGAGCGGGGGCAGCGGCTCATCGGCGCAAGCGACAAACGGCGCAGCGAGCAAACAAATGCTCAAGTAGCATGCGTACTTTTTGAACAACTGCTTTACTCCAATCCATGGCCGTCCAGATGACGGTCAACCTTACATCAGGTGCGCTGAACAGTCAGGCTCGAACCGCGAGCCTGCGGGTATTGACTGGGAGTCAGGAGCCAAAGTGCCGTTTATGTAGCAAGTTGAGGACACTTTATAAAATGTTGACGTTTTTGCGCCGACTTCTGTTGAGCACCGCGACCCTTGTCGCCGTGACCAGCCCAGTATTTGCCGCCGGCAAGCCATCGCCGGTTCTCTACAACAGCCTCGCCCACGCCGCGCCGGAACTCAATCCCCAGGCGCTCAAAGGTGCATTGAACGCCATGCAATGCGCGGTCAACAACGGCGCGAAACCCTCGCGGCATCTGGCGATCATCGATTATTCGCAACCGTCCACCGAACGCCGCCTGTGGATCTTCGATCTGAGCAAAAAGAAACTGGTGCTGCGTGATCTGGTTGCCCACGGTTCGAACTCCGGGGAAAACTTCGCCACGCAGTTTTCCAATCGCGAAGGCAGTTATCAGTCCAGCCTCGGTCTGTTCCGCACTCAGGAAAGCTACGAAGGTACTCACGGCTATTCGCTGCGCATGGATGGTCTGGAACCCGGTTTCAATGATCTGGCCCGTGATCGCGCGATCGTGATTCATGCCGCCAGTTACGTGAACCCGCTGTGGAGCAAGCGTCAGGGGCGTATCGGCCGCAGTCAGGGTTGCCCCGCCGTGCGGCCGCAGATCGCCAAACAGGTGATCGATCGCCTGAAGAACGGCCAGTTCATGTTTTCCTGGTATCCGGATCAGCGCTGGCTGCAAAAGTCACCGTATCTGAACTGCCAGCCGCAGCAGGTGGCGAGCATTCTCAACACC
This sequence comes from Pseudomonas sp. Sample_21, assembly GCF_004307525.1. Taxonomy (NCBI): domain Bacteria; kingdom Pseudomonadati; phylum Pseudomonadota; class Gammaproteobacteria; order Pseudomonadales; family Pseudomonadaceae; genus Pseudomonas; species Pseudomonas sp. Sample_21. The sequence continues at coordinate 15,219 of NZ_RCNZ01000118.1, forward strand.
CACGCCAGTTAACGCGCGTCGCCGCCGGCGGGTTTGTAGAACAGGAACCTGCCGGTCTGCGCGGTGTTGCGATAGGCCTTGGCCCAGCTCGGGTGCACGCCGCGATCGTGAAAATACAGGGCACCGCGCGTGCGGTCCTTGAGCTGACGGTTCAACGCCTTGCCGGCGATTTCCTTGGCCAACGCGTATTCGGCGTCTTCCTTGACCTGATCGGGCTTGCCATCGCACCACCAGGAAAACTGGCAATTGCCGCTTTCCGATCCTTGCTTGACCACCGCGCACACCGTGTCGGGAAAGCCGTCGTGGCCGAGGCGATTCATCACCACACTGGCGACGGCTTCCATTTCCGGGGTGTCCTTGCCCTTGGCTTCCCAATAGATACTGCGCGCCAGACAGGTCAGCGGATCGTCCAGCGGCGCGGCGCCGGCCGGGTCTACCGCCTGCGCTTCGGTGGGGGTGATGGCCTCGGATTTTGGCGCTGGCGCGGCGCTGACTTTATCCGCCGCTTTCTCCTCCAGCACCTCGGCTTTCTGTTCGGCCTTGGCCTCGATCGGCGCCTGCGCCCCGGCCCATGCTGCGCCGGTCAAAAAGATCCACAACAAACCGCCCGCCAAGCCTTTCGATCCCATGTCGATTCTTCCGTCAGCGCCCGCCCGGGGCAAGATGTTACGTCGGTGAGACGCCCGGTTTGCGGGGTCTTCGCAGAGTGTAGCGAGCAAATGCGCGGGCACACCAGCGCAGAAAAAAATCCGCCGCAAAGAAAAACACATTCACTCACCGGGGGCCTTTCGCGCATCATGGGCGCATTCAGCTCAAGGGAGATTTCCATGCGCTTCATGCCGTCCGTTTTGCGTTGTGCCGCACTGTCGCTGGGCGTGGTGTTCGCCACCTCGGCGCTGGCTGCCGATGAACTGCAATTGATCGAGTCGATCAACAGCTATCGCAGCCAGCCGCAGCGTTGCGGCACGCAGGCATCGAACGAGTTGCCACCGCTGTCGGCCGACCCACGGCTGCGCCTGCCGGCCAGCGGCGCGGTCGATCTGCAGCAGGCCATGACCAGCGCCCAGTACCCGATGGTCAACGTGCAGGCGATCACCCTCAACGGCCCGCGCGATGCGGCGTCAGCAATGAAGGCGATTCAGGAAAGCTTCTGTCAGGTGGTGCTCGATCCGCAGTTTGTCGATATTGGCGTCAACCGTGTCGACCGCGACTGGCGCATCGTCCTCGCGCGGCCGTTGCTGACGGCGAAACTCGGCGATGCACAAAGCGAAGGGCAAAAGCTGCTGGCGCAACTCAATACCGCGCGCGGCCAGGCGCGCCAGTGCGGCGGCCAGTCCTTCGCGGCGGCAGCACCGCTGGCCTGGAACGCCACGCTGGGCACGGTCGCTCAGGATCACAGCCGCGACATGGCCAACAACAATTACCTCGACCACAAGGACGGCGACGGCCGCACGCCGGGCGACCGCGCCGAGCTGTCCGGTTACAGTGGGCAACTGGTCGGCGAGAACATCGCCGCCGGGCAAGACACCGTCGGCAAGGTCGTCGACGGCTGGCTCGCCAGCCCCGGGCATTGCGCCAATCTGATGAATCCGCAATATCAGGAACTGGGCGCCGCGTACGCGACCGATCCGAAAAGCAACGCCGGCATTTACTGGACGGCAATGTTTGGCGCACCGTAAGGCATCATCGACGCCGTCAATCATTCGGTCAGCCAGAGTGATTGGACGGCATGGCGAGTGCAGCCTACCCTGCGCGATCTGCGCCCGCTGACGGCGCTCCACATCCACGAGGCGAGCCCATGACACAGCGTGAATTGATCGATGGTCACAACCGCCGCGTGGATTATCTGCGCCTGTCGGTTACCGACCGCTGCGATTTTCGCTGCGTCTATTGCATGGCCGAGGACATGCAGTTCCTGCCACGCCAGCAGATCCTCACCCTCGAAGAGCTGTTCCAGGTAGCGCAAAGCTTCGTCGCCCTCGGCACGCGCAAGATCCGCCTCACGGGTGGCGAGCCGCTGATCCGGCCTGGTGTCGTGCAACTTTGCGAACAGATCGCCGCCCTGCCCGGCCTGCGCGAACTGTGCCTGACCACCAACGGCTCACAATTGGGCCGACTGGCCCAGCCGCTGTTCGACGCTGGGGTCAAGCGCCTGAACATCAGCCTCGACAGCCTCGATCCGCAGCGCTTCAAAGAGCTGACCCGTACCGGCGATCTGGCGCAGGTCATCGACGGCATCGATGCCGCGCGTGCCGCCGGGTTCACCCGCACCAAGCTCAACTGCGTGGTGATGCAGGGCCGCAACGATCACGAGATCAACGATCTGGTCAGTTTCGCCATCGAGCGTGATCTGGATATTTCCTTCATCGAAGAGATGCCGCTGGGCGCGATCGCCGAACACAGCCGCGCCGAATCCTTCTACTCCAGCGCGCAAGTACGCGAACGCATCGCCGAACGCTTTACCCTGATCGACTCGACCGAATCGACGCAAGGGCCGTCGCGCTACTGGCGCGTGGCCGAAGCGCCGAACATTCGCCTGGGCTTCATTTCACCGCACAGCCACAACTTCTGCGGTACCTGCAACCGCGTGCGCCTGACCGTCGAAGGTCGCTTGCTGCTGTGCCTGGGCAACGAGCATTCGATGGACCTCAAAGCGGTGTTGCGCGCCCATCCGGGCCACCCGGAACGTCTGGAGAACGCGATCATCGAGGCGATGAAACTCAAGCCGTATCGACACAACTTCGAAGTCAACGACGACGTGCAAGTGGTGCGTTTCATGAACATGACCGGCGGCTGATCCGCCGCGCAACCGGGACCGCGAGATGATCGTCAGACCGAGACCCAATCAGTTCGCCGTGCTGTTCACCCTCAGAGGCTCGATCGCCAAACGCATCGCCGTGCGCACTTTGATGCTGACACTGCTGGCGGCAGCGATTGTGCTGATCGAACTTCTGGTGCCGAGCTACTTCGCCCAGATCAATTCGACGCCGTTCACCCTGCTCGGCCTGTCGCTGTCGATCTTCCTGAGCTTTCGCAACAACGCCTGTTACGACCGTTGGTACGAAGGACGCAAGGCCTGGGGCGAGGTGCTGCTGCGGGTGCGCGCGGTGATGCGCGAAACCCAAGGCATCGATGACACGCGCCTGCGTGGACAACTGTTGCGCAACCTGTGCGGTTTCGCCCACGCGTTGAATGCGCGGTTGCGTGGAGACAGTGAGGAGCAGGCCAGCACCGACTGGGTCAGCCCGCCGATCGATGGGTCCGCGCCGGATCACTGCGGCCAGATCATTCATCAGGTCGGGCGCCAGTGTTCCGAGCTGGAAACGGCCGGTGTGCTATCGCCATGGCGTTATCAATTACTGGCCAATCACCTGACCTGCCTGAGCCAGGCCCAGGCCGTATGCGACCGCATCAAGAACACGCCACTGCCCTTCCCTTACACCCTGCTGCTGCACCGCACCATCTACCTGTTCTGCCTGTTGCTGCCGTTCGCCATGGCGCAATCGCTGGGATGGTTGACGCCGCTGTTCACGGCAATTGTCAGCTACACCTTTTTCGGCTTCGACGCGATTGCCGATGAACTCGAAGACCCGTTCGGCCGCGATGAAAACGATCTGCCGACCGATGCGCTGGTGCGCACCCTGGAGCGCGATGTGCTGTACGAACTCGGCGTCTCGCCGTTGCCGCCCGCGCCGGAACCGGACGATTACGTGCTGCGCTGAATGGCTCAGCGGCAAGCAACGACATGGCCCGGCGCGTCCGCTCGGGACCGAGGTGCGGCCATTCGCGAGCAGGCTCGCTCCCACAGTTGAAATGCACTCTCCTGCGGAAGCGAGTCTGCTCGCGAAAACAGTTGAAATGCATTCTCCTGTGGGAGCGAGCCTGCTCGCGAAAAAGGCAACTCGGTCAATTAGCCCAAACGCTGGAAAGCGCCACCGACGAATCTTCCATTTACACGCGCGCAAATTCCCCCTTACTATCCGGGCACACCGGTCGCCGGGCCTGCCCAGCCGCCGACGCTTTCCGCCAACGGAAACACGCGTTATGAGTACGTCACCACAACAACCGCAAAGGTTGCACGTCTCTGCTGTACGCGCCCACTGCAACAGGGGCCGCGTATGAACCGCATCGTCAATCTGCCCATGGCCCTGCGCCGTTCCAAGCTGCGTCACTCCGCACGCCCGCCGGATATCGCCATTCCTGCCTGATCGCGTGAGCTGTAACCGCGACAGTCAATTTCCCGATTTTCCTGATATCCCTGCCGGGACACTTACGCCTTTTTGTCGCGTCGTGTCCGGCCGAATCTGCGCGCCTGTGCGGCGCCACCGTGAGTGATTTGCCATGAAATTCGCAGCCATCGAAGACGCACGCCTGTTCCTCGAACAGAACCCCGATATCGACATGATCGAACTGTTCATTCTCGACGCCAACGGCGTGCCGCGCGGCAAGCTGTTGCACCGTGAAGAACTGCTCGCCGTGTATGAAAGCGGCCGACCGCTGCCGAGCACCATCCTCGGCCTGACCGTACAAGGCGAGGACGTGGAAAACTCCGGACTGGTCTGGGATGTGGGCGATATCGACTGCCGCGCCTATCCGCTGCAAGGCAGTCTGGTGCGCCTGCCGTGGCGGCAGATTCCGACCGCTGCGGTGCAGGTCAGCATGCACCCGAGCGAGGGCATGCCGGCGAGCATTGCTGATCCTCGGCACCTGCTGATCAAGGTCATCGACGGGCTCAAGGCCGAGGGTTATCACCCGATCATGGCCTGCGAGCTGGAGTTCTATCTGCTCGACACCAAACGCGATCACAACGGCCGCCCGCAACCAGCGCTGGACGCTGACGGCGGGCGACCGCGACACACGCAAGTCTACGGTTTGCGCGAGCTGGAGCAGATCGAGCCGTTCCTCGCCGACCTCTACAGCGCCTGCAAACTGCACGGTATTCCGGCGCGCACGGCGATCTCCGAATACGCCCCGGGGCAAGTGGAAATCACCCTTGAACACGGCGATGCGCTGGAAGCGATGGATCAGGCGGTGCGCTACAAGCGTCTGGTCAAAGGCGTGGCGCACAAGCACGGCATGCAGGCGACGTTCATGGCCAAGCCGTTCGATGATCTGGCCGGCACCGGCATGCACATGCACGTCAGCCTCGCCGATGCCGAGGGGCGTAATCTGTTCGCTTCTGAAGACCCGGCCGGCACGCCACTGTTGCGCACGGCGATTGGCGGCATGCTCGCCTCGCTGCTCGATTCGCTGCTGCTGTTCTGCCCCAACGCCAACTCCTACCGGCGTTTCCAGGCCAACAGCTACGCGCCACTGGCGCCGACCTGGGGTGTCGATAACCGCACCGTCAGCCTGCGCGTACCCGGCGGCCCGGCGCCGACACGACACATCGAACACCGCATCTGCGGCGCCGACGCCAACCCGTATCTGGCAGCGGCAGCGATCCTCGCCGGCATTCACCGTGGCATTCGTGAAGAGCTGGATCCGGGGGCACCGGTCGAGGGCAATGGATACGCTCAGGCAAAGGAATTGTTGCCGACCGATTGGCTGACGTCGCTACAAGCGCTGGAAAATTCCACGTGGGCACGGGAGGCGTTGGGGCAGGAATTCCTTGGGGTGTATCTGGCGGTGAAGCGTGCCGAGTATCGGCAGTTCATGGCTGAAGTGGGTGAGCAGGATTGGCGGTGGTACCTCACCGAGGCTTAAAGATCCGACACCGAACCTGTGGGAGCGAGCCTGCTCGCGAAGGCGTCATCACATTCAACATTTTGGGTGACTGACACACCGCTTTCGCGAGCAGGCTCGCTCCCACAGGGAATGCACTTCGAACCTGAATTTTTTGTGGACCCCGACATGACCATTCGCTGCAATTCCTACTACACCGCCACCCTCAACCAGGACACCGACTACCCGACCCTGCAAGGCCGGCAC
>NZ_RCNZ01000029.1:0-19822 GCF_004307525.1 Pseudomonas sp. Sample_21
GCCTGCTTTGGGAGCAGGATGTCAGGAGTTCGAATCCCCTTACCCCGACCATATTTGGGTCGTTAGCTCAGTTGGTAGAGCAGTTGGCTTTTAACCAATTGGTCGTAGGTTCGAATCCCACACGACCCACCATTTTTGAAACCAGTTTGCGCTGGGATCGAATCTTAAGATCAGAGGCCAAAAGCGCTGATCGAAGAAGGCGATCTTTGAAAGGTCGCCTTTTTTTTACCGGGGTATAGCGCAGTCCGGTAGCGCGCCTGCTTTGGGAGCAGGATGTCAGGAGTTCGAATCCCCTTACCCCGACCATATTGAAAATCCTCGTATCGAAAGATACGGGGATTTTTTTTGCCTGCCGAAAGCTGAATCCCTTCAAGTCGTCATACAACCTGCCGATAGCCCGCTAACACGAGGGGACTGCCAACGCTTCGCCCCTTGATCTGGCCATTACAAGAATAAGGGCGTTCGTCATGTTGCTTCGTCAGTTGAATATTGCTCCCCGGGCTGCCCTGGGATTTGCCCTGATCGCGGTCTTGGTGGCCTTGCTCGGCGTGTTTGCGCTGGGACAGATGTCGAGCATTCGCGACAGTGAGGTGGCGGTGGAGAACCGCTGGTTGCCGAGCATCCGTGGCGGCGACGAGATCCGTGAACTGATGCTGCGCATCCGCACCATCTCCCTGCGCATGGCGCTCGATCAGGATCCGGCCAATATCGCCACCTATCGCGGCCAGATGGACACCCGCGACAAGGAACTGAGCGAGAAGATCGCCGCCTACGACAAACTGGTCGACACTGCCGAAGGCCAGCAGCTGTATGACCAGTTCAAGAAAACCTTCGCCGCCTATCGCACCGGCATCGCCCAGTCATTCACCCTCGCCGAGCAAGGCAAGCGTGACGAGTTGACCAAATTGTTGCTGGTTGACATGAAGACCGTGGTCGACGGCTCCGGCAAACAGCTCAATGATCTCGCCGATCTGTTCGCCCGCCAGGTCGCTGCCGAAAGCGAGAAATCCGCCGCGCATTATGAAACCTCGCGCACCATCGTAACCCTGTTCATTGCCTTGGCAGCGCTGGCCACGGTGGCGCTGGCGATGTTGCTCACGCGCAGTATCGTGCGCCCGCTGAGCAGCGCGGTGGATGCCGCCGAAAGTGTCGCCAAGGGCGATCTCACCCGACCGATCGAAACCCATGGCAACGACGAAGTCAGCCGCTTGCTCAAAGCCCTCGCGACGATGCAACAGAACCTGCGCGAGACGCTGCAAGGTATCAGCGGCTCAGCCACACAACTGGCCACCGCCGCTGACGAACTGAGCGCCGTTACCGTCGACAGCACCCAAGGCTTGCAAGAGCAGAACAACGAAATCGAACAGGCCGCCACTGCGGTTAATGAGATGACCGCTGCGGTGGAGGAGGTCGCGCGCAACGCGGTGTCGACGTCCGATGCCACGCGCCAGTCCAGTCAGTCGGCGCAATTGGGCCAGGAGCGCGTCAGCGAAACCGCCAGCGCGATCAATGCGCTGGCCAGTGATGTGCAGAACACCGGTGAACTGGTGCAGTCGCTGGCCAATCAGTCGCAGGACATCGGCAAGGTTCTGGACGTGATTCGCGCCATCGCCGAGCAGACCAATCTGCTGGCGCTCAACGCTGCCATCGAAGCGGCTCGTGCGGGCGAAAGCGGTCGAGGTTTTGCGGTGGTGGCCGACGAGGTGCGCGCGCTGGCGTATCGCACCCAGCAATCGACGCAGGAAATCGAACAGATGGTGCAAGGCATGCGCAGCGGTTCGAGCCAGGCGCTGGAGTCAATGCAGGCCAGCGCATCTCGTGCGGCGAGCACGCTGGTTCTGGCAGAGCGGGCGGGTGAGGCATTGGTGACGATCACGGCGTCGGTGCACGAGATTCACGAGCGCAACCTGGTGATCGCCAGCGCTGCCGAGGAGCAGGCGCAGGTGGCGCGGGAAGTGGATCGCAATCTGGTGAACATTCGCGACCTGTCGGTGCGTTCGGCTGCGGGGGCTGATCAGACCAGCGCGTCGAGCCACGAACTGTCGCAGCTGGCCAATGCGCTGCAGGGCATGGTGCGGCGCTTCCAGCTGTGATCGACAGCCAATAAAAAGCCCCGCGCGATGCGGGGCTTGGAATAAAGATCAAAGGTGGGAGCGAGGCTGCTCGCGAATGCGCCGGATCTTCGAGCAGCACGAAAACCTGTGGGAGCCGGGCTTGCCCGCGATAGCGGTGGGTCAGGCAACAGAAATATCAACTGACCCGGCGCCATCGCTGGCAAGCCAGCTCCCACAGATGTTGGCCTTAGTGCAGCTTCAGACGCGGCTCGGTGCCACGACCAATCTTGCTGCCCAGCATCAGCATCGCCGTGCGGAACGGCCCGTACAGCGCCATCTGGTGCATACGGTACAGCGACACATAGAACATCCGCGCCAGCCAGCCTTCGAGCATGACGCTGCCGGTCAGGTTACCCATCAAGTTACCCACAGCAGAAAAACGCGACAGCGAGATCAGCGAGCCGTAGTCGGTGTATTTGTACTCCGGCAGGGTCTTGCCTTCGATGCGCAGTTTCAGCGACTTGGCCAGCAACGAGGCTTGTTGATGCGCCGCTTGTGCCCGTGGCGGCACGTTGCGATCAGTGCCCGGTTGCGGACAGGCCGCGCAGTCACCGAAGGCAAAGATGTTTTCGTCGCGCGTGGTTTGCAGAGTCGGCAGCACTTGCAGCTGATTGATGCGGTTGGTTTCCAGACCGTCGATGTCCTTGAGGAAACCCGGTGCGCGAATGCCGGCAGCCCAGACTTTCAGGCTGGCCTTGATCTCGTTGCCATCGGCGGTGATCAGGCTGTCGGCAGTCACTTCGCTGACTGCTGCGTTGGTCATCACATTGACCCCTAGCTTCTCCAGGGTTTTGTGCACCGGCCCGCTGATGCGCTCCGGCAGGGCAGGCAGCACCCGTGGGCCGGCTTCGATCAGCGTGATGTGCATGTTTTCCGGTTTGATCCGGTCCAGACCATAAGCGGCCAATTCATGGGCGGCGTTGTGAAGCTCTGCCGCCAGTTCGACGCCAGTGGCGCCAGCGCCGACGATGGCCACGCTGATCTGCTCGACCACGTCGGTCTGCCCGGCGTGGGCGCGCAGATAATGATTGAGCAATTGCTGATGGAAGCGCTCGGCCTGTTTGCGTGTATCGAGGAACAGGCAATGCTGCGCCGCGCCCTGGGTGCCGAAATCGTTGGTGGTGCTGCCCACGCTGATCACCAGCGAGTCATAAGCCACTTCACGCGCCGGCACCAGCTCGACGCCGTTTTCGTCATAGGTCGCGGCCAACTGGATTTTTTTCTGCGCGCGATCGAGCCCGCTCATGCGCCCGAGCTGGAACTCGAAGTGGTTCCATTTCGCCTGGGCGACATAGTTGAGTTCGTCTTCGGAGGAGTTCAGGGAACCGGCGGCCACTTCGTGCAGCAGCGGTTTCCAGATGTGGGTCAGGTTCGCGTCGACCAGCATCACGCTGGCCGTGCCGCGCTTGCCCAGAGTCTTACCCAGGCGGGTAGCCAACTCCAGACCGCCGGCGCCGCCGCCGACAATGACAATACGATGGGACATAGGGATAACTCGCAAGGTTTTTAAAGGAAATCGGTGCGGTTACCCGAGGGAGCGCAAGGCAGCTCATAACGTCAGGTAACTGATAAATCGGCTCAACAGGCCCAGACCAATGGTCACTGCCAGCACCAGCACCAGGAGCATCCACGGCCGGAAAGGCCGGCGCTCGACACGGTGTTGGGACAGTTGCAGGTACTCTTCGACATGCTTTTGGTCTTCGGGGTTCAGGCGGCTGGTCATATTTGCCTCGTCAGGTAGACGTTACTGAATGAGCACAGGCTACAGCGGTTTTCAGCCCGGATTGAACGCAGCGTAGCCACTGTCCGGAACCGGTTCGACGCACACGCTATCGTCGAGGCGAATGATGCCGCTTTGTAACACCCGGGCGGTGATCCCGCCATGCCCGCGCACGGCTTGAAAAGTGCCCGGGCCGAGGTTGTTCTGCAAGCGTGCGCAGGGCTGACACCAGCCAGTGGTTTCGAGTATCGCTTGCCCGATGCGAAAGCGCCGCCCCTTCAGGCTAAACAAATTGATTCCGCTTATAACGAGATTGCGCCGCAGATCTTCAGGCCGGATTGGCTGGTCAGCGGGACGGCCCATCAATGCGTTGATCACCGCCAGGTGCTCCCACTGGATCAGCGTCACCTGTCGCGCATTGCGAATGCCCGGGCGGGCGTGATCGCCGGTGAGCCCGGCTTCCAGCCGCGCCTCGACCGCGTCGAGCTCAAGCATCGGCCCGCGGGATTCTGGACGCACGCCGATCCAGCGCACACGACCGGTTTGCGGAACCTCGGCGATCAACTGCTGCAGCGGCGTCACAGGCTGATGCCCACGTCGAACACAATGCTGCGGCCGAGGTTGCTGCGCAGAAAGTCCGGCGCGTCGGGATGAGCAAACAGCACCCTTGCGAATGTCGGGCCGACCAGCGACAGCGAGCGCCAGCCCTGACGCAGGTATTCGGTCGGTGGCGGGAAGTGGCTGTTGAGATCCAGCACTTCGCGTTTGAGGCTGGCGAAGGCGATGATGTCCAGCTCACCCAGATCCATGCCGCGTTCCTTGTAGTTGTGCGCCTTCTTGCGCAGGGTTGGCGCCAGACGCAGGAGAAATTCATTGGCCGGGATGCGCTTGGGTTTGGCTTCGCGGCGCACCAGTTGGCTCAGGGAAAATGCGCTGCGCCGACGCTGCAATTCGTCGCGCCACTCGTCATTGAGACGGCGGCCTTCATCAAGGACGAAAAAAACTTCGAAATTGGCATCGCGGAACAACACGTCCGGCGGCTCACCCGCCGGGGCGAACTCATCGGCGCGGTAGGGGATGTTCAGACCTTGCAGCAGGCGCTGGCAGACCCAACGCTCACGCTCCCATTTGCGGGCATTGGACAGGAACGCATTGGCCTGCTCGGCCGCGATGGTCAGCAGGCGTAAATAATCTGAATCATCCATAAGCCCAAGCTTAGCGTCCAAATGCGACAAGCAGATAGCTTTGCATCGGCTGGTGCACATACATCGGCGGTGTAGACTGCGACAAAGCGGTAAGCCCATGGAGAAGTTGAGGGAATCATGATCGGCGCCGAACTGCTTTCAACGGCAAGCCTGACGCTCGGCTGGCTGATTTATCTGCCGGTGCTGCTCTGGGCGATCATGCGTGCGCCATGGGTCGAGCTGTTCAGCGACAGTCGCCGGCAGCACTTGCTGTTCGGCACGGTGTTCGCGCTGTTTCTGCTGTGGCTGGTGCGCAGGGATTTCGACACCGGCGTGTCTTATCACTTCATCGGCATGACGGCGGTGACGCTGCTGCTTGATTGGCCGCTGGCGATCGTCGGCGGGCTGGTTGCGCAGATGGGGCTGGTGCTGCTGGGGCGTCAGGACCTGGCTGCGGTGGGCGTCAATGGCGCGTTGCTGATTCTGCTGCCAGTGCTGATCACCGAATGCGTGGCAATCCTCGTGGAGCGTGCGCAGCCACGAAATCCGTTCGTTTACATCTTCTGTTCCGGTTTCTTCGCCGCTGCGTTGTCAGGCCTGTTGTGCCTGATTCTGAGCCTGACGTTGCTGTGGTACGACGGCCTCTTCGCCATGCCGGAATGGCTGGAAGATTTCGTCGGCTACCTGTGGTTGCTGCTGTTTCCCGAGGCCTTTATCAACGGCATGGTTGTCAGTGCGTTGGTGGTGTTCTGCCCGGAATGGCTGGAGACCTTCAACCGCACCCGTTACCTTTCAGCGCCGTGGAAGGACGACGATCCGAAGTCTTGATCCACATCAAACCGGCCATGCCGCAGAGATTTCATGCTCGCGCAAATTCCTTCAGGAGCAGTGGCATGGGCGTTTACGAATGGGCGCGGCAGGAAACCCGGCAGAGTCTGGAGCTGGCGCAGGAAGTGGGCTTTGACCCGGGCCTGAGTTTGCGCGCCCTGCTCAGCGCCGTGGTGCAGCAGAGCAAGGCAGTGCGCAATGCCGAAGACCTGGCCGACGAGTTGCGCTTTCTCGCGGAGAACCTCGACGACAGTCAGGACTACGGCTTTATGCGGCCCTGATCAGCGATCAGTGACGCGGATCGAAATCGCCGGAAAACAGCTCGTCTTCGGCATCCGGGGCGACCGGAATCTTGTGCTCTTCCGAGGCCCAGGCGCCGAGGTCGATCAGTTTGCAGCGATCGGAGCAGAACGGACGGAATTTGTTCGCCGGGGTGAATTCGACGGGGGCGCCGCAGGTTGGGCATTCAACGGTTGGAATCTGGCTCATGCTTGGCCTCCGGATAAAGTCAGATAAAAGTGATGCAGACGCTCGACCTCGCTGTGCAGCCAGGCGAGGTCGCGGTCGTTGACGATCACATCGTCGGCACGGCTCACGCGGTCTTCACGGCTCGATTGCGCCTTGAGGATCGCCTGCACTTGTTGTTCGCTGGTCTGGTCACGCTGCAAGGTGCGTTCGATCTGCAGTTGTTGCGGCGCATCGATGACCAGAATGCGCTGGGTCATCGCGTATTGCCCGGACTCGATCAGCAACGGTGACACCAGAATCGCGTAAGGCGATTTTGCCTGCGCCAGGTGATGAGCGATTTCCTCGCCGATCAACGGATGCAGCAGCGCTTCGAGCCAACGTCGCTGTTCGGGGTCTTCAAAAATCAGTTTGCGCAGGGCGGCGCGGTCCAGCGTGCCATCGGCCTGCAACACGCCGGAACCGAAATGCTCGGCGATTTTCGCCAGCGCCGGACGCCCCGGCTCGACTACCCAGCGCGCCGCATGATCAGCGTCCACCACGTGCACGCCGAGGTCGATGAAGTGCTGCGCCGCCGCACTTTTGCCGCTGCCGATGCCGCCGGTCAGGCCGAGGATCCAGGGTTTTTCCACAGGGGTATTCATTTCAAACCGACAGACTGCCAATAGAAGTCGGTTATTTGACCACCCCAGAGCAAGGCAATCCAGCCGGCAATTGCCAGAAAGGGGCCGAAGGGGATCGGCGTCGAGGTTTCCTGGGCGCGCAAGCGCAGCATGACGACGCCCAAAATCGCCCCCACCAAGGATGACAACAGAATCGTCAGCGGCAGAATCTGCCAGCCACCCCATGCGCCGAGCAAGGCCAGCAGCTTGAAATCGCCATGACCGATGCCGTCCTTGCCGGTGAGCAGTTTGAACAGCCAGAACACCGACCACAGCGCCAGATAACCCGCGACTGCGCCCCACAATGCATCGGGCAACGCCACGAACACGCCGAAGCTGTTGACGATCAGCCCCAGCCACAGCAGCGGCAGCACCAGCACATCGGGCAGCAACTGATGTTCGCAGTCGATCAGACTCATCGCCAGCAAGCCCCACGTCAGCAAAATCAGCAAGCCCGCCGGCCAGCCGAAGCCCAGATGCCATGCGATGAATGCCGAGAGCAGGCCGCAGGCCAGTTCGGTCAGCGGGTAACGTTTACTGATCGGCGCCGAACAAGCCGAGCAGCGCCCGCGCAGGCACAGATAACTGAGCAGCGGAATGTTTTCCCACGGGCGGATCCGATGTCCGCAATGCGGGCACGCGGAGTGCGGCAGCATCAGGTTGTAGGTCGGCACGGGCGTTTCGCTGGGCAGGCCGAGCACATCATGGGCTTGCTGGCGCCAGTCACGCTCAAGCATCTTCGGCAGGCGCCACACCACAACATTGAGGAAGCTGCCGACCACCAGCCCGAGCAGCAGCGCGCTGACCACAAAGGCCAGCGGATACACGGCAAACAGTTCGTCGATAGGCATGTCAGATCGCTGAGCCGAGTTGGAAGATCGGCAGGTACATGGCCACCACCAGTCCACCGACGATGACCCCCAGCACCACCATGATGAACGGCTCCATCAGGCTGGTGAGGTTGTCGACCATGTTATCGACTTCGGCTTCATAAAAACCGGCGACCTTGTCGAGCATGTCATCCAGTGCCCCGGACTCCTCGCCAATGGCGGTCATCTGCACCGCCATATTGGGAAACACACCGGTGCTGCGCATCGAGAAATTCAATTGCATACCGGTCGAGACGTCTTGCCGAACTCGCAGCACCGCGCGCTTGAACACCACGTTGCCGGTGGCGCCCGCCACCGAATCCAGCGCCTCCACCAACGGCACGCCGGCGGCGAAAGTGGTCGACAGGGTGCGGGCGAAACGGGCGACGGCGGACTTGTACATCAAAGTGCCTACCAGCGGCAGCTTCAGCAGCCAGGCATCGCGCCGGTCGCGTAGGGCCTGCGAAGTCTTCAACGCGTGGCGAGTGCCGAAAAACGCTGCCACCAGCGCAAAAAGAATCGCCCACCACCACTGCTGCATGAATTCCGACAGGCTGATGATCATCAGGGTGAAGCCCGGCAGTTCGGCGCCGAACCCGGAAAACACCGACTGGAACTGCGGCACCACTTTGACCAGCAGAATGCCGGTCACCACCGCCGCCACCAGCACCACGGCGGTGGGGTAGGTCATGGCTTTCTTGATCTTGGCCTTGAGCGCTTCGCTTTTTTCCTTATAGGTCGCCACTCGTTCGAGCAACGTGTCGAGGGCACCGGACTGTTCGCCGGCGTCGACCAGGTTGCAGTACAGCTCGTCGAAGTATTGCGGTTTCTTGCGCAGGGCCGTGGCGAAGCTGTTACCGGCCGCGACCTCCTGTTTGACCTCGTCGACCAGCTTGCGCATGGCCGGGTTTTCGAAGCCCTCGCCGATGATGTCGAAGGACTGCAACAGCGGTACACCGGCTTTCATCATCGTTGCCATCTGCCGGGTGAACAGGGCGATGTCCTGCGGTTTGATGCGTTTGCCCAAGCTCAGCAGGGAGGCGGATTTCTTGCGCACCTTGCCCGGGTTGATCCCTTGTTTGCGCAGCTGCGCCTTGATCAGTGCGGGGTTCTGCCCGCTCAACTCGCCGCTGACTTTACTGCCTTTGCGGTCGGTGCCTTCCCAGGCGTAAACGCTGACTTTCGCTGCCTTGACCGCCATGTTCAATCCTTGGTGACCCGGTTGATTTCCTCAAGGCTGGTGATGCCTTGCATGGCCTTGTGCAGCCCGGAGGTGCGCAGATCGGCGAAACCGTCGCGGCGCATCTGAATGTCGATTTCCAGCGAATTGCCTTCGGCCATGATCAACCGTTGCAGGTCCGGTGTGTTCTTTACCACTTCATAAATCCCCACGCGTCCTTTGTATCCGCCGTTGCAGTGATCGCAACCGACCGGCTCGTAGATCGTGAAATGACCGATGCGTTCCTCGGGGAAGCCTTCCTTGAGCAAGGTTTCGTGCGGGATTTCCAGCGGCCGCTTGCAGTGCGCGCACAATTTGCGCGCCAGACGCTGGGCGATGATCAGGCTGACCGAGGTGGCGATGTTGAACCCGGGAATGCCCATGTTGTGCAGGCGCGTGAGGGTTTCCGCCGCGCTGTTGGTGTGGAGGGTCGACAGCACCAGGTGGCCGGTCTGCGCGGCCTTGATCGCGATCTCGGCGGTTTCCAGGTCGCGGATCTCGCCGACCATGATCACATCCGGGTCCTGACGCAGAAACGAGCGTAGCGCCTGGGCAAAGTCCAGCCCTTGGCGGGGATTGACGTTGACCTGATTGATGCCTTCCATGTTGATTTCCACCGGGTCTTCGGCGGTGGAAATGTTGATGTCGACGGTGTTGAGAATGTTCAGCCCGGTGTACAGCGACACGGTTTTACCGGAGCCGGTGGGGCCGGTGACCAGAATCATCCCTTGCGGCTGTTTCAGCGCGGCCAGGTACAAAGCCTTTTGCTCGGCTTCGTAACCCAAGGCGTCGATGCCCATTTGTGCACTGGACGGGTCGAGAATCCGGATCACCACTTTTTCGCCCCACAGGGTCGGCAAGGTGTTGACGCGAAAATCGATGGATTTGCTTTTCGACAGGCGCATCTTGATCCGCCCGTCCTGGGGTTTGCGTCGTTCGGAAATATCCAGACTGGCCATCACCTTCAGGCGAGCGGCAATGCGCCCGGCCAACTGGATCGGCGGCTTGGCCACCTCGCGCAGCATGCCGTCGGTGCGCATGCGCACCCGGTAGTTTTTTTCGTACGGCTCGAAATGCAGGTCGGAAGAGCCACTCTTGATCGCATCGAGCAGCATTTTGTGCACGAAACGTACGACCGGGGCGTCGTCAGCATCGAGGCCGCCGATCACGTCCTGTTTGTTGTCCTCAATCGACTCGACGTCGAGGCCGTCGAGATCGACATCGGCCATTTCCTCCAGGCCCGAGGCATGGCTGTCGAAGAACTTGTCGATGGCGTCGCTGAGTTTGTCGTCCTCGACCAGAATCGCTTCGGTGCTCAGGCCGGTGCTGAACTGGATGTCGCTGATCGCCTGCTGATTGCTCGGGTCGGAAAGGCCCACGAACAGTTTGTTGCCGCGCCGCCACAAGGGCAGGGCGCAGTGCTGACGAACCAGTTTTTCACTGACCAGGCCCCTGGGCTGAGTCTCCTTGTCGAGGCAGCTGAGATCGAGCAGGGCCATGCCGAAATGTTCGGAAGCGATCTCGGCGATCTGCCGGCTGTTGACCAGTTTGTTGTGTACCAGGTAATTGACCAGCGAGACGCGATTGCGCTGGGCCTGCGCCCAGGATTGCCGGGCACTTGTTTCCGTGAGCAGTTCGGCCTGGACCAATTGCTTGGCCAGACCGCTCAGAGCGATGTCATTCATGGGGATTCCGCACGCTTGCCGTTCATGACTTATAGCCTAGTCAAGTGACAGCGCCAAACACGGCCGGTGCAGGTGACAAAAAGTGTCAGATAGTGCGGTTGCGGGTTGTAGGAAACGGCGCAGAAAATTGCGCGCGCCCAGCAGGCGGGGCCTGAAAGGCGTTGGCATGGGCTGTGCTGAGCCTTGTTCAGATCATGAGATTTCGA
Source organism: Pseudomonas sp. Sample_21 (assembly GCF_004307525.1). Lineage (NCBI taxonomy): Bacteria > Pseudomonadati > Pseudomonadota > Gammaproteobacteria > Pseudomonadales > Pseudomonadaceae > Pseudomonas > Pseudomonas sp. Sample_21. The sequence goes on from NZ_RCNZ01000029.1 coordinate 10,953, forward strand.
CTCATGCATGGAGCGTGTCTATGAAAAAACAACAAGGTTTCACATTGATCGAGCTGCTGATCGTCGTGGCGATCATCGGCATTCTGGCGACTATCGCCCTGCCTCAGTATTCGAAGTATCAGGCGCGGTCGAAGGTGACGGCGGGGTTGGCGGAGATTAGTGCATTGAAAGTGCCGTTCGAGGACACGATCAATCAAGGCACAGCTCCAACTCTGGCCAACGTTGCCAATGGTGCGACTACTACCTCCAACTGTACGTTGGCAGTTACAGGCACAGCCGCGACTGGCGAAGGCACGCTTACCTGTACCCTGCTCAATGCACCAGGTCCGGTGTTAGGTAAAACCATTACGCTTTCTCGTTCCGGGGCGGCGACGGGGAATACCTCCGGTGTTTGGACGTGCTCGACGACGGTCAACTCTGATTATTCTCCGCGCGGTTGCACGGCCAGCGGTACGTAATCACAAAGGCGAATAATCAGAATGCCCCGCATTGCGGGGTATTTTTGTATCTGCGATCACTTAACAAAAGCTCCAATAATTTCAGCAGCTTATGAACTTTCCGAAAAACCGCAACTTGCATGCGAAATTGCGTTGAGTCATGCATTTTGCATGAAAACGAAAATTAGCGTTTTTTATAACTCATTGTTTTTAAACAGTTTTATGCGACTGAAAAAGTTGGCACAGCGTTCGCAATATCTCCGGTAACCCTGCTGACAAGCGTTACAGCAGACTTCCAGTAAAAACAGGAGTTACTCGTATGAAGAAGTTCGCTATCACTGCCGCTGCTACCGCTCTGACCCTGACCATGGCTGGTGGCGCTTTCGCCCAGTCCGCTCAGGCTACCCAAGCGCCAATGGTTCTGGCTGCCGGTGAAGTTACCGAAATGAAACAAGATACCAGCGACACCTGGATCACCACCAAGGTCAAAGCTGACCTGGTTACCGAAAAAGGCATTCCAGGCACCGACATCAAAGTCGAAACCAACAAGGGTGTAGTTTCCCTGTCGTCGACCACTGCGGTAACCGAGTCGCAGAAAGAAGTCGCCGTAGGCATCGCCAAGAAAATCAAAGGCGTTAAAGCGGTCTCCGCTGACGGCCTGAAAGCCGAGTAAGGCAAGACTTCTCGCCTGAACCGGGAGAAGACGCGACAGACGGGCCGAGCAATACGTCTGCCGCAACTTTAGAGTTCATGCGAACGGTCACACGGATGTGACCATTACAGGCCCCGGCACTTGTGTCGGGGCCTGTTCTATTTTGGGCAATACCAATGTGGGAGCGAGCCTGCTCGCGAATGCGTAGTGTCAGCCGACAAGTTCGTCAGTAGACAGAGCGTATTCGCGAGCAGGCTCGCTCCCACAGGGTGAATTTCGTTCGGCTTAGTTACCGCGTTTGCTGTTGATCTGCCGCAGGCGATTGCCTTCGAAGCGCAGGTATTGATACATGCCGTTGTTCGGGCCGTAGGTCCATTCCTCGACCTGAAACTCTTCGCGGCGATTGGCGCTGCGCTTGTAGCCGAGCACATCGCGACTGACCGGCTCGCCGCATTTTTGCAGCACCTCGCTGGCGCGGTCGCCGAGGCTGATCAACTGGCTGCCGCAGCGCAATGTATCCGAAGCCGACGCGTGGCCGGCGGCGCACGTCAGCGCGAGCACAGCCAGCCAGTTACGCACGGTCATTCGGCATCCAGGTGCATTTGCGTGACCACGCGGCCATCGCTTTCGGCCTCGCCGAGGTTGGCGTCGATGAAGTACACGCGGTCATCTTCCAGCTTGCCCTTGTCGACCAGGTAATCCTTGATGGTGCTGGCGCGATCCTGGCCCAACTGTCGCAACAGCACCTCGCTGCCGCTCCAGAACGCGATCACGCCTTGGCGCATTTTCGCCGTGCGTTCTTCCTTGCCCAGGTCTTTCCATTCTGCCGGTGGCTGGGTTTTCAGGCGGGTGCGGTAAATCCCTTCGAGCAACGCGCCTTTCTCGCTTTCGGGCACTTGCAACAGCGAGGCCTGGGCCGGAACTTTGTCGCCACGGCGCTGAAGCATCTTGTAGTAGTTGTATTGGTATTCGCGTTCCAGACGTTGCTCGGCGAGCAGCGGCCCATCGCTGCTCTTCGCAGCAGTGCCTTCGATTTCCAGGCGCAGCGCCGGACGTTCCTTGAGCGCTTGCGACAGTTTCACCAGCGCCGCTTCGGCGTCTTTGCTCAGATCGCTGGAGCCCGGCGCGAAGGACACCGTGCCGAGGTCTTCGGAGCCGCCGCCACTGACCAGCCCGCCAATCATCTTGAACGGTGCGGCGGCCGCTTTGACGATCAAATTGCGCAGGGTCTGCCAGACGATCGGCATCACGCTGAACTGTGGATTATTCAGGTCGCCGGTCACCGGCAATTCGATGGAGATCTTGCCGTCGACGTCCTTGAGCAGAGCAATAGCCAGCTTCAGCGGCAAACTTACTGCATCAGGGCTGTCGACCTTCTCGCCCAGTTGCAGCTGCTCGACGACGACTTTGTTCTCGGCTTTCAGTTGGCCTTTGGTGATCAGGTAGTGCAGATCAAGGTTGAGCCGGCCCTTGCGGATGCGGTAGCCGGCGAACTTGCCGGAGTAGGGCGTCAGGGTGGTTAGCTCGACGCGCTTGAAGCTGGTGGCGATGTCTAGGCTGGCCATCGGGTCGAACGGATTGACCGCTCCCTTGATGGTCACAGGCGCATAACGGTCGACCTTGCCTTTGATGTCGACGCTGGCCGGTTTCGCCTGCCGACTATCGATGGTGCCGATCTGGCCGTTGAGCTGTTGCACGGCGGTGGCGAAATTCGGCGTCAGGCTGAAGTCGGCGAAGTTGGCCGAGCCGTCGTTGATCGCAATCGCACCGATGTGAATGCCCAACGGTTTGTCCTTGCCGGCCGGTTTGGCTGCGGTGCCTTTTGCACCGCTGTCGGCCGGTTGCGGGATCAGCAGGTCGTCGACGTTGGTGGTGCGATCGTCGTTGATCATGAAGCGCACATACGGCTGCAACAGGTTGACCTTGTCGATCGACAGGCTGTCGCCGTGCTGATAGTTGATGCCGTCGACCACGACTTGCTGCCATTTGAGGAAGTCGCGGGTCTTCAGCGTATCGAGGGTGTGCAGTTGATCGATCTGCGCGCGGCCGGTGACGCTGAGGGCCAGCGGCTCGGTGCTCTTCAGGTTGACCTTGAGGTCACTGCCGAGCATGCCGCTGCGCAGTTCCAGGCGAATGAACGGGTTGATGTAGGACTGCGCGACACGCAGGTCGACGTCCTCGGTTTTCACGTTGAGCTGCGCGTTGACCGGGGCCAGATTAACCGTGCCGTCGGCGCTGATCTTGCCTTGCTTGCCCAGGCCGCTGTCGAGCTTGAGCTTGAAAGGCGAGCCGTTGAGGCTGTCGAAATCCTGCAAGTCGACGTTCAGCGGGGTGATGTCCAGCGCCACCGCCGGTTGCGCCGAGCGGTCAGCGAGATGGACCGTGTAGTTGCGCAGTTGCACATCCTTGACCAGCACCTGCCATGGCTTGCTCGGGGCGCTTGGCTCAGGTTTCGGCGAGTCGGCGGCGGCCGGTGTATCCGTAGGTTCGGCAGCGGCTTTGGCCGCCGGTTTCGACGGTTGGCTGGCGAACAGCTTCTGCCAGTCCAGTTGGCCGTCGGCTTCCAGCGCCGCCCAGGTTTCCAGTTTGTTGCTGCGGATCTTGCCGACCACCACTTGCTGCTTGGCCAGGTCCAGCGAGGTTTCGCTGACGTCGAGGCGTTCGAGCCTGGCCAGCGGACGTCCGTCCGGAGCCTTGATGGCGAATGGCGCAATGCTCACCGCGACGTTGTTCAGCAGCAGTTCGGTTTGTTTCGACAGGTTGAGTTTGTACTCGGTGCTGAGGCTGACCACGCCGTTTTCCAGCACCAGCGGCACGGCGTCGCGCACGTAGGGCCAGAAGGATTTCATCTGGCCATCGGTGACTTTCAGCGTGCCTTCGGAGGTGAACGGGATCAGGCTGAAATTGCCGGTCCAGTCGATCCGCCCGCCAGCGGGGCCGATGGCGACGAGGGTCATGTCGGCGCTGTCCTCGGGCAGGGTGCTGAGGTTTTTCAGCTCGAAACTGAGGTCGTCGTACAGAAATTCGATCGGCTCACTGGGCCGCATATCCTCGAAATGCACCACGCCGCCGGCCAGTTTGATGTTGTCGATACGCAGCGGGAATGGCTTGGCGTCGGGATCGGCGGGTGTCGGCTCGCTCGGAGGCAGGTTGAACAGGCCGAGCAGGTTGAGCTTGCCGTCCTTGGCGAAGAGGATTTCGCTTTTGGGTTTGTCCAGTTCGATGTCGGACAGATGCAGCGCTTTGGTCCACAGGCTGTCGATTTGCAGGTTGGCATAGAGGCGATCGAAGCCGACCTGCTCCTTGCCCGGTTCGCCGATGATCAGGCCCCACAGGGTGACCTCAAGGCTGAAGGGGTTGAGTTCGATACGCTGCAGATGCGCCGGCACCGTGGCGTAGTTGGCCAGTTGCTGGTTGGCCACGCGCAAGGCAATGCCCGGCAGGATCAGAAACCCCAGCAGGCTGTAGAGGGCCAAGGCTGTCAGCAGTGCGCCAATCGCGCGAATCAATCCTTTGGGCATGTGCGGCTTCATCTGTCTGAATCGGAGTGCCTTGGAGTATGGCACGCGATTCTGGTTCCGAAGTGCTTGATGTGGGACAGGATTGTTCAGAAATTTCTGTAGGAACAGATCTCCCTTGTGGGAGCGAGCCTGCTCGCGAATGCGGTGGTTCAGTGAAAAACAAGTCGACTGACACTGCGCCTTCGCGAGCAGGCTCGCTCCCACAGGGGAATGTAATCGCTCATGCCGGAGGGATCACAGCTGCAAGATCAGCGTCTTCAGCGGGGGCTGCTGGTCCCGCGAGGGGAAGTCGGCACCCGGGGTCATCACGCTCCATTCGCGCACCGGGCGGCCGGCCTTTTCGGCGCAGCGCAACACTTGTTCGCGCCAGTCGTCCATGCTGACTTTCGCCAGGTTGTTGCAGCAGATCAGCACGCCGTTGTCAGCGGTGGTCAGCAGCGCCGGTTTGAGCAGGCTCTGATAATCGCGCAGCAAATCGACGGTGCCGAACGCACTTTTGGCCCACGCCGGCGGATCGAGCAGGACCAGATCGTATTGGCGCTGTTCGAGGCGCTGATAGCTCGGCAACTTCTGCCCGCGCCGCACGCTGATCGGCAGGCCAGCAAGCTGGCGGATTGCCGGGAAGTAATCGGACTGAATGAATTGCATCGGCGGCAGTTGCGGGTTGAGCAAACCATTCTCGCGACCGACCGCCAGATTGCCCTCGGCAAAATCGAGGTTGCACACCTCACGTGCACCGCCGGCCGCAGCACTGAGGCCAACGCCACAGGTGTAGGCGAACAGGTTGAGCACACTTTTGCCTTGCGCGTGATCCTTGACCCAGCCACGGGTGTTGCGCAGGTCGAGGAACAGCAGCGGATCCTGCCCGGCATGACGCCCGCGCACGCGGTAGTTCAGGCCCCATTCATGCCCGACCAGATCCGCCAGTGCGGCGTCATCGGCTTTATAGACGCTGTCCTCGCGATCGATCCGCGAGTTGCCACGGGAGCGGTCGTTGTAGACCAGCAGGCTGTCGAAGCCCAGGGTCTGGTTGACCATGGCGTGCAGTTGCAGCAGATCGTCACGTTCGAGCGTCTGGTGAAAACTCTGCACCAGCAGTTGCGGGCCGTAGCGGTCGATGGTCAGGCCGCCGGCACCTTCCTGGCTGCCATGGAACAGCCGATAGCAATCGGTGCCCTGGCTGTGCAGCACAGCGAGCAGGTCCTGGCGTTGATCGAGGGCGGCGCGCAGCGCCTGATTCAAGGAAGACATGCGGGCGCCTTGCTGAAAAAACGCGAAGCTTAGCAGTCGGGGCGCTACAAGCGGCAAGTTTCTAGCTGCAAGCTAAAAGCGAAAAGCTGCGCGGACCGCTTTAGCTTGCAGCTTGTAGCTAGAAACTTGCAGCTCTCAAGTATTGAGCCGCTTGTCGACGAGGTCCTGCACCACACTCGGATCAGCCAGGGTCGAAGTATCGCCGAGGCTGTCGAGCTCATTGCAGGCAATCTTGCGCAAAATCCGCCGCATGATCTTGCCCGAACGGGTCTTCGGCAGCGCCGGCGCCCACTGGATCAGGTCCGGTTTGGCGAAGCTGCCGATCTCCTTGCTGACATGCGCCAGCAGGTCTTTCTTCAGCTCTTCGTTGGCCTCGGTGCCGTTCATTGGCGTCACGAATGCGTAGATGCCCTGGCCTTTGACGTCGTGGGGATAACCGACCACGGCGGCCTCGGCGATGCTGTCGTGCAGCACCAAGGCGCTCTCCACTTCGGCGGTGCCGATGCGGTGGCCGGAGACGTTGATCACATCGTCGATGCGTCCGGTGATCCAGTAATCGCCGTCCTCGTCGCGGCGGGCGCCGTCGCCGGTGAAGTAATAGCCGGGGTAGGGCTTGAAGTAGGTGTCGATCATCCGCTGCGGATCACCGTAGACGCTGCGAATCTGCGCCGGCCAGCTCGACTTGATCGCCAGCACGCCACTGCCGGCGCCTTTGATTTCCTTGCCGACTTCGTCAAGCAACACCGGTTGCACGCCAAACATCGGTTGCGTCGCGCAGCCCGGTTTGATCCGTTGCGCGCTGACCAGCGGGCTGAGCATGATGCCGCCGGTTTCGGTCTGCCACCAGGTGTCGACGATCGGGCAGCGCTGTTCACCGACAGCATTGAAATACCATTCCCACGCTTCCGGGTTGATCGGCTCACCGACGCTGCCGAGCAATCTGAGGCTGGCGCGCGACGTTTCCTTCAATGGTCCGGTGCCTTCGCGCATCAGCGCGCGCAGGGCGGTGGGTGCTGTGTAGAAAATGTTCACCTTGTGCTTGTCGATGACCTGCCAGAAGCGCGAGCTGCTCGGGTAGCTCGGCACGCCTTCGAACATCAGTGTGGTCGCACCGTTGGCCAGCGGCCCGTAGACGATGTAACTGTGGCCGGTGACCCAGCCGACGTCGGCGGTGCACCAGAACACTTCGCCGTCGCGGTAGTCGAGCACATATTTGAAGGTCATCGCCGCTTGCAGCAGGTAGCCGCCGGTGGTGTGCAGCACGCCTTTGGGTTTGCCGGTGCTGCCGGAGGTGTAGAGGATGAACAGCGGATCTTCGGCGTCCATCGGTTCCGGCGGGCAGTCGTCGCTGACCTCGCGCACCGCGTGGTGATACCACAGGTCGCGGCCCTCGACCCAATCGACCTGGCCCTGAGTGCGCTCGACCACCACCACGGTGCTGACGTTCGGGCAACTTTGCAGGGCTTTGTCGACGTTGTTTTTCAGCGGCACGAAGCGGCCGCCGCGCACGCCTTCATCGGCCGTGATCACGGTACGGCAGTCGGCGTCGAGGATTCGATCACGCAAGGAATCCGGGGAAAATCCGCCAAACACCACCGAATGAATCGCGCCGATTCGCGCGCAGGCGAGCATGGCGTAGGCGGCTTCGGGGATCATCGGCATGTAGATGCACACCCGATCGCCTTTCTTCACGCCACGGCTTTTCAGTACGTTGGCCAGACGGCAGACGTGGTGATGGAGTTTGTTGTAAGTGATCTGCGCCGATTCGGCAGGATCATCGCCTTCCCAGAGCAGGGCGGTCTGCTCGCCGCGTTGCTTGAGGTGACGGTCGATGCAGTTGTAACTGACGTTGAGCTTGCCGCCGGCAAACCAGGCCGCTTCACCGGTTTTCAGGTCATAGCGCTGCACGGTCTGCCACGGCGTGCTCCAATCGAGGAAACGCGTGGCCTGCTCGGCCCAGAAGGCGCTGGGGTGTTCAATCGATTCGCGGTACAGGCGCCGATACTCGTCCTGGCTCAACTGAGCGGCCTGGCGCACGGCATCGGCTTTGGGGAACGTGCTGATATCGAACATGACGGTTCCTTATTCTTGTGGTGCGACACGAATAAAGATGCGCCGAGCGCTGCACAGGTTCAAGTCATGCGCCAAAACAACTGTGGGAGCGAGCTTGCTCGCGAAGGCGGCGGATCAGTCAACACAGTGTTGAATGACGCACCGATTTCGCGAGCAGGCTCGCTCCCACAGGGGAACAGCGTTGTGCCCGAAGGCTTTTATCAGCCGCGATGACGCCCGCGGAAGTAGTTGATCAGGCCCTGAGTCGAGGCATCGTCAGCCACGGTCTCGTCGCTGCCGACCAGACGGTTGTAGACGCCTTTGCCCAATTCCTTGCCCAGTTCCACACCCCACTGGTCGAAGGCGTTGATGCCCCAGACCACGCTTTGCACGAACACTTTGTGCTCATACATCGCAACCAGCGCGCCGAGGCGACGCGGGCTGATGCGTTCGACCACCAGGGTGTTGCTCGGACGATTGCCCGGGATCACCTTGTGCGGCGCAAGTTTGCGCACGTCGTCTTCGCCCATGCCTTTGTCGCGCAGTTCGGCTTCAGCTTCCGGCAGGGTCTTGCCGAGCATCAGCGCCTGGCTCTGCGACAGGCAGTTGGCGTACAGCCACTGGTGGTGGTCGGAAACCGGGTTGAAGCTGACGATCGGCACGATGAAGTCGGCCGGGATCAGTTGGGTGCCCTGGTGCAGCAACTGGTGATAAGCGTGCTGACCGTTGCAGCCGACGCCGCCCCAGATCACCGGGCCGGTATCGGTCGACACCGAGGTGCCGTCCTGACGCACGCTCTTGCCGTTGGACTCCATGTCCAGCTGTTGCAAGTGCTTGGTGATGTTGCGCAGGTAGTGGTCGTACGGCAGGATCGCGTGGCTTTGCGCACCCCAGAAGTTGCCATACCAGACGCCGAGCAGGGCCAGCAGCACCGGCATGTTCTGTTCGAACGGCGCG
>NZ_RCNZ01000013.1:0-1995 GCF_004307525.1 Pseudomonas sp. Sample_21
GCCGGTACATACGCAAATACACCTCTCTGTACAACTGCTCATAAACCTTCTGCGCCTCAGGCTGCGGTGTGAAAACCGCTCCAACCCGAGTCATCGCCGCAATGGCCGATGGAAAATCCCGATGCAATCCCAACCCCACCGCACAGCAAATCGCCGCCCCCAACCCGGACGCTTCATACACATGCGGGCGCTCTGCCGGCAGGCCGAAGATGTTGGCGGTCAGTTGCATGGCGGCGTCGCTTTGTGAGCCGCCGCCGGCGACGCGCAGGCGCTGGATCGAGACCTTCGAACGTCGCTCGATGTTCTCCATGCCCTGGCGCAGCGCGTAGGCCAGGCCTTCGAGAATCGCCCGGTAGATGTGCGCGCGGGTGTGTACGTCGCCGAAGCCGATCATCGCGCCTTTGGCCTCCACGCCCGGTTCGCGGATGCCCGGTGACCAGTACGGTTGCAGCATCAAACCCATCGAACCCGGGGGCACTTCGTTGACCAGCGCGTCGAACAGTTGCTCCGGTTCGATGCCCTGCTCTTTTGCCTGCTGCATCTCGCGCAGGCCGAATTGGTTCTTGAACCAGCTGACCATCCAGTAGCCGCGATAGATCATCACTTCGCAGTTGTACTGATCGGGCACGGCCGAGGGGTACGGCGGGATCAGCGGGACGATTTCCAAATAGCGCGAGCGGGTGCTGGTGATGGTCGCGGTGGTGCCGTAGGACAGGCACACGGTGCGCGCATCGACCACGCCGGAGCCGATCACTTCGCAGGCCTTGTCCGCGCCAGCAGCAATCAGCGGCAACCCTTCGGGAATGCCGGTGTGGCGCGCGGCTTCGGCCGTGATGTAGCCGAGGGTTTCGCCGGGTTTATGCAGGGTTGGCAACTGCTCCGGGCGCACCGCCAGTGCCTGCCATTTCCAGTCGCGCGGCGCCGCCCATTTCAGCCGTTTGAAGTCGAAGGGCAGATAACCGACGCAGCAGCCGACCGAATCGACGAAGCGTCCGCACAGGCGATGAGTCAGAAAACCCGAGAGCAGCAAAAACTTGTCAGTCGCCGCCCACACCTCGGGCTGATGCCGGGCGATCCAGTTGGCCTCGGCCTGGGCGCGAAAATAATCCACCGTCGCTTGGACGCCGACCAGTTTGAACAGCCAGCCCCACGGCCCTTTGATGCTGCCCTCGACCTCAGCCTGACGTTGATCGAGCCAGACAATTGCCGGGCGTAGCGGTTTGCCCTTGGCGTCCACGTTGATCACTGTGCCGCGCTGGGTGGTCAGGGACACGCCGGCAATCTGCGCACGGTCGATGCCGGTCTGCTGCCAGAGTTGCTGGCAGGCCTCGCCGAGTTTCGCCCAGTAATATTCCGGGTCCTGCTCGGCCCAACCGGGTTGCGTCGAGTAGTACGCCTGCAAGTCGACTTTGCCTTTGCCGAGCAGATTGCCCTGCAGATCGAAGAGCAGTGCGCGCACGCTCTGGGTGCCGTTGTCGATGGCTAACAGGTATTTCATGGGGTGATCTCCGGCAAGCCTTGATCGCGCAGCCACAGCAAACGGTAGCGCTGGATTTCCGCCTGCCAGCGCTCATCGTCCCAGGCCAATCGCGACTGGCAGAGCGTGCGAATTGCAGGCAAATAATCCTCGCCACCGCGCGGCAGCAACAGGCCCAAACGGGTGCGGCGCAGCAGCAAATCATCCAGGTGCATAATCATTTCCGCCTCGCAGGCGAACGCCAGTTCGGCCCACAACGTATCGCTGGCGCCAACCGTCTCCAGACCGAGTTCGCCGAGCAATTGCGCCAGCCTCGGCAGGTCTCGACCGTGACGTCCGGCCAAGCGTCGCCATTGATTGCCGCTCAGTCCCGCAATTGTCAGCGGCGGCACAGCGGCGAACACCGGCGCGCCGTCATCGACGAAAGAACGCCCGAGCATCACCGCACACGCCTTGAGCACTTCGATCGCTTGCGGGCGAAATGTGGTCAGTTTGCCGCCGGCCAAAGTCACGCAACC